>NZ_JBWXGC010000040.1:0-397 GCF_059900865.1 Lactobacillus sp. XV31L
ATTATAAGGCGTTTGGTGTACATACGCTTCGGCTTGATCCGGTGTTACTGTTTGGACATGACTGCTATCAGGCGTTGCAACCGTTAAACGCCCTGCCTTTGCATGCCCCACTAACTGATCACGAACCCCCTCAAACATTCTTTTAAACATTGCCTTTAGCATCTCAAGCACTACCCCACTAATGGCTTGAGCTTCGCTAAGTACGCCTCGAAGGTGGCTTGCGTTTGTTCTAACGTCGTCTGCGTCTGTGTTAATACGCCAGAAATGTGGTGTATAGAAAAAAGTTCGTCGGATTCGTCGGTTACGGATTTCTCGAGTTTTTCCATGGCTGTCTGCAATGATTGGACTGAGATGGTTACTGTCTGCATGGAGCTCTTTAACTCGCTCAGCGTACTGT
>NZ_JBWXGC010000041.1:0-394 GCF_059900865.1 Lactobacillus sp. XV31L
GCTAACAAGCCAACCCTTTTTGCTTTTATGCATCTTGTAATTGGTATTTTTGATTTCTTCAATCATTTTGAATCTATTCAAAACTTATCATCCTCCACACAATTAATAATATAATATATTATCATCCTAGAAATAATATCATAAAAATAAACATTTTTATACATTTTTAATTATTGCCAGTATTATTTTGCATTATATCGGTATTTTGGGCATTAAGCTTGATATATCAGTCTTTTCGTTCATTTTATAACGTTGTTTTTTTATTTATTATGGTTCTCATATAAATAGCTTATAGCAAGCAATTAATTACACTAAAGAAAATGTGATGTAAATAATTTGTGTTTTTTAATATTCAAGTATAGGAATATGGTCATATTTAACAAGTTTGATAATG
>NZ_JBWXGC010000005.1:0-131672 GCF_059900865.1 Lactobacillus sp. XV31L
AAGCGAGTTCATTGGAGACTTCTTTCTAGAATTAGGTTGGTAATTACATTCTATCAGAGAAGTCCAATGGACTTTTTTCATTTTCTAATCAGCGCAAGTGTTCAACTTCATTTTACAATTTACCATTTAATAATTATTGAAAATAAATAAAGGAATGGGATTGGCATTGTTTTGAATGATTTTATATAAGTTTGGAATAGTTAGTAGGATAACCAATTTAGGAATAAGAAATTATTAATTCTTTCCTATGTTTGTTTTTTGTAATAAGTTAATTACTAGTGTAAATGATAGTAGTCCTAGCCAGCTAGATAACTGGAATCGAGACATGAATAAATCTTGTTAGATGGAACAAGCCAAAGATACATTTTTTATAAATATAAGAGATTATGAAAAGTTAAAGGCGTTTTTATCATTACTATAAAAGCAGTGAATAATAGTAGCTTTAGGAGAACTTAATGGATAAATTGCGTAACCATGAGATAACCTAAAATTTTTTAAAATAAAGTATTCTTAAAGGAGAAGAAGATTGAAAAAACAAGTTGTCTTTGGTATTAAAAACGTTAAAATTTTGATTTTAATCCTTATTTTGGTCTGCTCAACAGGTGCGGCTACGTATTTACAGTTTGTAAAAGGGGATATGGTTCAAAGCGCAATAAAATTAAATTCACTAGGATTAAGTAGAGCAATAATTTTATTTCTGATATTAATGTGTCTAGAAGTATTAATGTATTATGCTGAATGGCGCTATGAGACTTATATTTTAACTGACGCATTTTACCGGATAAAAAGCCGGATTTTTGACAATATCTTAAAATTTGATATTCGCAAAAATCCATTGTCTGGTAAAGAAGAAACGCAGCTATTGACTAATTCAGTTGATAGTTTGAAGTTTTCGTATTATTATGCTTGGTTTGATAATATTTATTTAACATGTCGGGTAATTTTTGTTTTTGGATCATTGTTGGCAATCAATCTATATTTAGCAGTTGTGTTGGCAATTTTAATGGTAGTTCCACTACTATTTACGCAGCTTTTTCGTAAAAAAATTGATGCCTTAAATAAAAACTATATGGATCAAGTCGGTGATAATCTTCACAGTTATGAAAATCACATAACTAATCTTGGTCAAATCCATATTTTCAGTGTTCGCAATTTCATCTTCAAAAAAATGGATCAAGAAATTATGAAAGAACAGACTTTAAACCGAACTGCGAATAATTACCAATATCTGTTAAATGTGTCGTATTCATTCATTTCATATTTATCTAGCTTTGCAGTTTTGGCAGTTGCAATGGTTTTAATCAGTCAAAAGCAAATGACTATGGGAACAGCTATTACATTGATGGGATTAGTTGAACAATTAAGTTCACCAATTTTATCTTTATCACGCAATACATCACAAATTAATAGTACCAAGTCAATTCGTGATGATATAGCTCAGGCAGTTGAGCAAGCTTCGGCGCCACGTGAACCAATTGATTTCAATCATACAATTGCAACCAAAAATGTAACAACTAATCTAGATAAAAAATTGGTAACTTATCAAGACATGACTTTTAAAAAAGGAAGAAGTTATGCCATTCTAGGTTCAAGTGGGATTGGCAAAAGTGTATTTTTAAAGGTTCTGACTGGTTTACAGAAGTTTGCTCAAGGTGAAATTTTGTATGATGACGACGTTCTAGGCAACGATGCCACGAAAAATACTTTTACTGACCTTGGCTTTGTTGAGGCTAATAATAATTTATTCAATGACACTGTGATCAATAATATTTTTTTGGGTCGAATGCCAACTGAAGAAGAACTGCAATATTGTGAACAGTTACTTAGTTCGAAAATTTTGCAGGCAACTGATTCAACTACGCTTTCAAGTGGTGAAATTAGACGAGTTTTACTCTTGCGCGGATTGATGTCAGGTAAGAGTAAACTAATTTTTGATGAGCCGACTGCTAATTTAGATAAAAAGACCAGTGCAGTCTTTTGGCAAATGCTAAATAATTGGTTTAATGAAACGCAAGGGACACTGATTGTCGTTTCACATACATTAGATCGAAGTGAATTGCAAAAGTTTGATCAAGTACTAGATTTTAATCAATTGATTAAAGCATAAATAATCAAGGATACTTTGGAAATAAAGACTTCCAATGAGGTAGACGAGTTGTTAAAATGTTGTAATTTACATTTAGTAAACTAGAGTAAAAATAATATAATATATAAAGTAGAAAGAGTCTGAGGGAAACTATTATCCAGACCGACAAAAAAAGACGTTGAACACAACGTCTTTTTTTGTATAAATTTTTCCTTGGGCTTGAGATTACTTAAATTATACCACCGGCCGGCCAGAATGCTCAAGATCCTGTTCTTTGCCTATGCACCATTTATAGGTTGGTGGTCGAACAATAAAACCCTGAATTAGTCTCAACTTTGGAGTTCATATCTGTTGGAGCTTGCTTATATTTTAAGATTAGCCAGTAATCATGTCTTAAATAAAGTCTACTGCTTCGGCGCCGTATAAAATTAGTGCTATGCCAAGCGTAGTAGCCACTATAGATAAAAAGCCAGTTAAAACAAAGCTGTTTAAGCAAACCATGATTAAGCCTAGATAAAACAATATTTTTTTGCGTTTAGCCATTGCTGTCTCCCGTCTAGTTACATGATTTAAAAGTATATCATGATTGAATAATATATAAAACAAAAAATCCCAGCTTGGGGATTTTTTTCATCTATTAACTACTATTTAACTATTTTTTCTGGTTAACCATAATTTCGTCAATTAAGCCGTAATCTTTAGCTTCTTGGGCAGTCATGTAGTTGTCACGCTCGGTGTCCTTTTGGATCTTTTCAAGCGGCTGACCGGTTGTCTCATGCAAAATCTTATTAATCTTTTCGCGACTCTTCAAGATTTCGTTGGCAGCAATTTGAATATCGGTCTGTTGCCCTTGTGCACCACCCAGCGGCTGGTGAATGAGAACAGTGGAGTTTGGCAAGGCAAAACGTTTGCCCTTGGCCCCGGTCGTCAAGAGAATGGAAGCCATAGAAGCAGCCATGCCGATTGCAATTGTGGAAACGTCTGACTTGATAAAGTTCATAGTGTCCATGATTGCTAGACCAGAAGTGATTACACCACCAGGTGAATTAATGTACAGGGAGATGTCCTTGGTATTATCCTGGGCATCAAGGAACAATAATTGTGCAATGATGGAGTTGGCCATGTCATCGTTGATCTCACCACTAAGCATGATGATCCGGTCTTTCAACAACCGAGAGTATATATCGTAAGCACGTTCGCCACGGGCAGTTTGTTCAATAACTGTAGGTACAAGCATATTTCTACCTCCTAGATTTATGTTCAAAATTATTAGCACTCAGTTAAGTACAGTGCTAATTAAATCACTTACACCAAAGGCTGTCAATGAAAGTGTATTGATTTTGTATTCTTTGTTACAATGTTCTTATTATATAATATCAATATAGATTTTTAATTTTGGAGGAAATGTTTTGAAGCTTTTTAAGAAAATTGCAACGATTGCGATTACGCTGATGGGTGGCTTGTTAATCACAGCCAAACTGTCAGCTACTCCAGTTGCGGCAGATTCAGACGGCACCCAGCCCCAGAGTCAAAACAAGGAGGATTCAAATCAACCAGTAAATGATAATAACAATGCTGATACGAATAACTCTAATGATTCTAGTACTGTTGCAACCGATAATGGCGAGCAGCAGGATGCTGGTGACCAGCAAAAGCTAAAGAAAAAGAAACCTAAGCAGGTGGTCACTGGCTATGCGATGATGACCAAGGTTGCTGGTAACAAGAACTACAAGGTTTGGAAGTCCGTCACTAATGGTAAGGTTCACAAAAAGGTGGCTGACGGTATCAACTTTCAATACAGTCACATTCAGTCAGACCAACTGATTGAGACCAAGAAGCAACGTTATTGGCGTATTTACGTTAACGGCCGCGAAGTTGGTTATGTTAACGAAAAGTTCTTTGCCCGGAATCAAATTGCCGTACCCAAAACGGTTTCTCTGGTACGCAATGATAACTACACATTCACTACCCGCGATGCCATTTCATACGTAACTAACTACATGGGAACGGTGATCGACAGCCAAGACGCTCAAATTAAGGTTTCCAAAGAAAATATTGACTGTTCAAAACCTAAGACCTATAAGGTTAAATATACTTATGGCAAGGCCAAGGCAGTGGTTAAGGTGACAGTGAGAAAGAGTACCAAGGAAGGTATTGCTGACGTGAATGCAACTAATTCAATTTCAGCTCGTCCTGGTACTAACGACCACCAAGCTTGGAAGACCCACTACGGTTCTTCAATTAACTATATTAGTCCAACTGAATACACACCGGAAACAGAGAAGCACACATTAACTAGTGGCAACTTAACCTTGAAGACAAGACTGTATCAACCTGTCTTGCTCAGTGTGAAGGATCCAACCGATGATAACATTAACCGGGTTGGCCACATTCCCGAAGGCGTGACAGTATCGAATAACTGGGCTTACACGAGCTTACTCAGCCACACCAACCTGACCTCTGGTCATATTGTTGGTTACGACATGAACAAGATTACTAGTCCTTATAATGCTCAATTGATGCTTGACATGTCACAAAAAGACTTTAACAACTTTGCCAAGAACATTAAGGTTAGCCCATACATTCCAATTGGTCACGGCCAAGCGATGGGTGCCAGTGACAAGTACGTTTACGTTCTTAACAATGACAATACGTTAAAGCAAACCACTGATTCAATGGAATTAGTGCAGATCCGCAAGAGTGACTTGCAGATTAACAAGATTTGGACATTTAAGACTTGGATTGGTGATGAAAGCAATCCACGCTACTTCCAAAACGGCGTGATTGTTTCTGACAAGGAAATGTACATGGTTTACCATGACACCGACAATAACTGCTATGAATACTGGCAGCTGACTCGTACTGGTGATAACTGGTATCCAAAATTAGTCGGTAAGACTGATGGCAATTTTGTTAATAATAATTCACCTGTTCAAGGCTTTACCTACGACACTAAGAATAAGAACTACTACTTGGCCTTTAACGATCTGATCTTCAAGATTGATCGTGATGGCACGTTGAAAGATACTTACTCATTTGACACTGGTCGTGAAATTGAGGGTATGTCTGTTAGTGATGGCAAGTTGTACGTTAACTTGGCTCAGAGGGCAGAGCTCTTAGTAAGCATGAACATCAACTAAATAAAAACAAGATAAGTTTCGAAAAAAGTTTTCGAAGCTTTTTTTGTGAACCAGAATAAGCCTAATGAAGAAGGAGGCTGACCAAGTATTGACGGCCTCTTCTTGCTAGATAGGAGTTTAAGTGAATGGGGGGAAAGGGAGACAAGCAGGCTAAACTACAAAAGAAAAAAGCAAGAGCTTTAGCTCTTGTTTTTTTGTGCTTTTGCTTGGCATTCAGGACAAATGCCATAAATTTCCAAATGACTAGAAGAAGTGACGTAGCCCGTCTGCTTTTCAGCTTCAGTACGCATACGGCCTTCAACAGTTTCTGAGTCAGGATAGAAGACATCGGCAATCTTGCCGCAATTGGTACAGATGATGTGGAAGTGGGGCTTAACAAAGTAGTCGTAATGAAGAGATTCATCACCGTTCTTGATCTCAATTACTACACCTGCATCTACCAGCTTGTTCAGGGTATTATATACAGTTGCCCGGTAGGTAGGCTGCTTGTTCTGGTCGCTGATAGCTGCCAAAATAGTGGCAGCGGTAGGGTGGTTATGGTGAGTCATCAGGTAAGATAGAATTTTGAGACGAGGCTGGGTGACCTTTAAGTGGTGGTCGCGCAGCAAGTCACCTGCTTCTTTTAAATGTTCTGTCACAATATCATCTCCTTCCAGTTGATAACTATAGTTTACCATTATTATGCATACAAAAACCGCCTTTTCTAGGGCGGTTTAATTAATCTTTAAATGACTTTAGGCATTAGCCTTAACATCTTGGTGGTGCTTGATTGCGGGTAGGATTAAGCCCAGCAAGAACAAAACAATGGGAGTGGCAATGTTCAAAGCTAAAGTATAGGGATCCGGTGAATAGATACCCAGAACGCAGCAGGCCAAGTTGATGGCAAAACACCATATCCCAGCGGTGTAGGCTAATCCTTGGTGCTTGGTCATCTGATAATTGCCAGGCGTATGGAACTTCTTAATCTGCTTGCGTAGGGCAATGTAGGCAACAAATACCCAGAGATAGCGGATTGGCATCACGATTGAATTAAGCTTGATTAATTGGGCCATTACCGCTTGCGCATCAGGTAGCAAGGCCTGCAAGACAATTAGGCCACCTGAAAGGATAACGATCATCCAGATACCATTAATGTAAGCACCATGCTTGTTGACCTTCAACAGTTTTTTCGGGATGTAATCCTTGGCCTCTTTACTGCCAAGAAGCATCCGCAGTGGTGCATCGATACTGATAACCAGAGTTGAAAATTGGCCGATGACATTGCACCAGGCATAGATGTACATGAATAAGCCGCCTAAGCCATAGTATTGGCCTAACTTATTGAAGGCCATGTATGGACCATTTGAAATGTATTCGTTAAGGTGGCCATTGACTGCTTTAGGGTCAAACATCATCGCCAAAGCAATCGTGCCCAAAATGGCTGAAACAATTACCATTGCAGAAAGCCCCAGCATTGCCTTAGGAAAGTTGTGTGCAGGATCTTTGAGCTTATTGACATATGGTGAAATCTTTTCTGCCCCGCCAACCGCAAATACTAAGATAGACAAAGATGTAAAGTACTGCATGTTGAAGTCAGGCACAAAATTCTTCCAGTGCCAGCTAATATTCATAAAGTTGGCATGAGGGTTAATCATCGGTGCAGCAAACATCATGATGATAAACAAAATCGACATGATGAACATTGAAGAGCCAGCAATGGTAGCCAAGGTTTTGATTACGGACACGCCGCGGCTGGCCACCCAACAGAAGAAGAGGAAGACAACTAGTGTTGCCAGCTGGGTCCAAGAAGTAGGAATACTGTCATACCAGTTAGTGTTGCCAAAGATGCCCCATGACATTCCTCTTAAGCCGCCAGTACCTTTACTGGAAATGTAGACGACATGCACTGCCCAGAAGGTCCAGCCTGTGTAGTAGGCCCATTTGGGACCGATCGTGGCATTTATCCATGATGAGACGCCTCCGTCAGAGTCCTTAAAGACCGCACCAAGTTCACCGACCATGAGTGAATATGGGATGAAGAAGAGCAAGAAAATAAGGATCCAGCTGAAGACAACCTGGGTGCCATTAAAGTAGACAAAACCATTAACGACATTGCCAAAGCTCCAAACAGTGGAGAAGGCCATTGTCGCCAGGGTAGTCCACATCATCTTTTTAGATTGTTTTTGTGATTCGATCATAAAATATGGTTCTCCCTAATGAAAAAATAGTAACCTGTTAATTATATACCAAACTAGGGTATATTTCTAATGACAAGGAATTCAGGTGTCCATATAGCAAATTTTTATTGATTCACTTGTTTAATAGTGTCAGAATAATTATTAGCTACTATTTGAAAGGGAAAAGGGAATGAAAAAGAGGTTTAGGATTAAATTATTAATTGCAAGTGCTGTTATTGCAGCGGGTTTGGCCGGTGGAAGCACCAGCTATAATGTTAGTGCAAAAAGCTACCACAAGGCAGTGACAAAGATTGCAGGAACTGGTACCTATCCGATATACCGGCATGTGTCAAAAAAAGGGCCAGCAGGCAAGTTTACTTCTACCAAGTACTTTAAACATGCCCAAATTCAATCGAAGAAGTCGGTTGCAACTAAACAGGGCAAGTTCTGGAAAATCATTGTTGATGGTCGCACAGTTGGTTGGGTCAACCAAAACTTCTTTGCCCGCGACCAGATTTCAGTTGCCAAAAAGGTCAGTCTAGTACAGAATCCTGATTTTTCTTTTAGAACCAAGGATGCAATTAACTACGTGACTGATGGCAGCGGTACTGCGGTCAACCCAAGCAAAGTCAGTGTATCTAGTTCAAGTATTAACTCAGGTACTCCTGGCGAAACCAAAGTAGATTATCGTTTTGGCAAGGCTACGGCTAGTGTCACGGTGAAAGTTCGTGAAGACAAAAACGAGGGCCTAGCACATGCCAATAAGACCCCTAAGAGCGGACCCAAGGCAGTTCCTACTTGGAAGGGCAGCTCCAAGTCATCATCGCGCAACTGGAATGCAGCACACCACTATACTGATGAAACAAGAGCAAACGCTTTTCGGTCAAATGGCTTGACGCTCAAGACCAAGTTATTTCAGCCGCGCTTTGTTAGTTTAGGCTACCACCAAGCTGGCGATGAAATGGGCCAAGTTGGACCGATTCCAGAAGGAATTACTGTTCACGGTTCTAACTTCACGGTGGCGGAATTCAAGTCCAGCCACGACCAAACTGGTCACTTGGTATCATATGATTTAAACCATGTTAATAAGTTTAAAGCGCAAAATTTGCCGGGTCTCAGTTGGGCTACGTTTAGAAAGTATGCCTCCCACATCAAGGTCAGCCCATACATCAAGTTGGGGCATGGCCAGGCAATTGGCTCATCGGCTAATTATATTTATGTCATTGCCAACAATAATACTTCAAGCAACTCTAGTGCCTCTGAAGAAATTTTGCAGATCCGCAAGTCAGATATGAAGATTAACCAGATTTGGAGCTTTAGAATTTGGAACGGCACCGCTTCTGGTCATACTAATCGCTATATCCACAACGCAACGTTTGCAGATGACAACACGATGTACTGCTTATTCCATAACGGTGGCAATGGCTATTATGAATACTGGAAGGTAACCAGGAGCGGTGACGCTTGGACCCCTGTTGAAGTTGGTGCCACTAAAGGCAACTTCATCAGCAATCATTCACCTGTTCAAGGCTTTACTTATGATCAAAATCGGGGCCAATTCTATATTGGTTTTAACGATTACATTTTTAAAGTCGCTAAAGATGGTACGTATAAAAAGACCCACCGTTTGAGTGTTAAACGAGAAATCGAAGGCTTGTCAGCCTCTGGCAATAAGCTTTACGTTGAATTTGCTCAGCGGGGCGAGTTGACAGCTGGCAAGATTAAGTAAAAAACTATTAGCATTAAGGCAGTTCTGCTATGGAACTGTCTTTTTTTGTGCTGAAATTAAAAATCGGGTCATCTTCTTTATGGAAAAGGTCATAAAAATAAATTGGAAAGAGGATATGAACAATGCTAATATATGAATAATATTTAATATACAGGGGCAATTGACATGAAAAAATTACTAGTTACAAATAATCTTACTAAAGAGTTTAAGGGACAAGTTGTGCTTGATGGAATCAATCTGCATGTACCTGAAAAGCAAGTGTATTGTCTCCTTGGTCCGAATGGTGCTGGTAAGACGACGTTAATGCGTATTTTAACAGGAATGATTCCTGCAAGTAGCGGCTCAATTAAGTTTGTTGACCATGAATGGTCTAGAGCAGACCTTGCCAATATTGGTTCCTTAATTGAAACTGCACCTTTGTATGGCAATTTGACTGCAAGAGAAAACTTAGACATTGTGTGCAAGTTAAGAGGCACTGATAACCAGGAAATTGAGCAGATATTGCAAACTGTAGGTCTTGCAAGCTCGGGCTCAAAATTGACTAAGAATTTCTCTTTAGGGATGAAGGAACGTCTAGGAATAGGTTTAGCTCTAGTGGGCAAACCTGAGTTATTGATTTTGGATGAACCAACTAATGGTCTTGATCCCTTGGGGATTCAACAATTACGTAATTTGATTGCCGAGTTCAAAAAGCAAAACATCACAATTATTATCTCTAGTCACATGCTTTCTGAAGTGGAACACTTGGCAGACAATATTGGAATTATTGGTGGGGGTAAGCTGTTGTTAGAACAGACATATGATCACCAAGTTGATCTTGAGCAATTGTTCAATTCCACATTGGAAAAGTCAGGTGTGTTGAATGCTTAATGTAGTAGCAATTGAATCAATGAAGACAAAAAGGTCAGTCATCAGGCACCTGCTATGGCTTTTTCCACTTTTGGTAATAGTAATTGTTGGTCTGTTCTTTTCATCAACTGGCTACATTGTCCAGAGTGCCATTAACCAATGGAGTTGGATTTGGATGCCACTCTTTTTAGCCACGGCTATTGGTTTGATTGACCGTCACGAAAGAAAGAGTACGGACTATAAGATCATTTTAAGTTCACCTGCGGACTTGTTTAATTATGAATTAGGCAGAATTCTTCATGTAACAATTTTTGCGCTAATCGCTAATATTTTATTAGCACTCTTAATTACGCTGATTAGTTTGCTAGTAGAAACAAAAGTACCTTTATCTGCTTGTTTACTAGCAATTGCTGGTATTTTTTTAACTAACTTGTGGCAAATTCCGCTTTACACTTGGTTTAGTCGGTTATTCAGCTTATATGGGACGATTGCTCTTGCTACTATAGGGTGGGTGACCGGTTCTATTATTGTTGACCTTCCTTTTGGCCAAGTTTGGCCCTTCAGCTGGTCAGAGTTGTTTCCGGTTTCATTGATTCAGATGCACATTAATGGGATACCTGTTAAGCATAATGAATTAGTTGCTAGTAGTGAGTGGACCATTTGGGCTTCAATAATCTTATTTGTTCTTTTTAGCTACTTAGCTGCCTTATCTTTTAAAAAACAGGTGACGAAAAATGTTTAGGCAAATTGTTCGTACTGAAAATATCAAATTGAAACGCAGTTTTTTGTTGTACCTACACCTGTTTGTTTTGGTTGCCTTCCCACTTTTATTTGGCTTTTATTATGGCAGTAGAAAAAATGCGGTCAATGCGTCCGGCATGGTAACGACATTTTATGAATTATTGGCAATTGCTTCTCCTATCGTTATTAGCATTGTAATTTGCCAGGTTTTTGACCGTGAAGAAAAAGCCGGCAATTTTAAGAATTGGCTTACTGAACCAACCAGCAAGGCAAAAATGATCCAAGGACAACTAGTATACTATTGGCTATGGTATGCTGTCGAAATATTGGGCACAAGTCTGCTGTTTTACTGTGTTTTGACCCTTGTTTTTCAAGTTAAGGGCATTCCTTTAGGGTCCTTTTTACTTACAAGCATTTGCTTTGCAATCCTGGGCTTTTTTCAATATGAATTAGCACAATTACTGGTTTTGAAGGCTAATATTGCTGGAGCCCTGATTTTAGGTTTTTTGGGCACTGTACTTGCTTGTTTGGCTGTCACCAGCTTGTTAGACTTTATTTGGCCAATTATACCGTGGGCTTGGCCAGTGCGTTTGATTACTTTTTGGCTAGATGGCATAAGCCAAGGCCTACGTCAATTAGCGGCACTCGAATATCTGGTGTCGCTAGTGATAATGGTATTTGGCAGTCTAGCAATTGGCTGCTACTTCAACCACTGGCAGGGCAAGAAAGAATAATGCAAAGGTAAGTATGAACAGAGATATTCATACTTAGATCGTGCTGTGATTTTTAACCAAGTACGCTCTTTTTTGGCGCTATATTCTTATATACTTAAGTTAATTTCCCATTGATTCAACTCCTTGTTAGTGCCAGAATAATATATACAAACATTGAAAGGAAAATGGTTAATGGGAAAGAGATTTATCAATAAACTGCTGATTGTGGGAGCAGTTACCGCAATCGGCTTATTTTTTGGAAGCAGCAGTTCGTGCTTGTATGCTAAAAGCTACCACCGAGCGGTCACTAAAATTGCTGGTACAAGA
The DNA here is from genome assembly GCF_059900865.1 of Lactobacillus sp. XV31L. NCBI lineage: Bacteria > Bacillati > Bacillota > Bacilli > Lactobacillales > Lactobacillaceae > Lactobacillus > Lactobacillus sp. XV31L. Next base: position 11,742 of record NZ_JBWXGC010000005.1, read on the forward strand.
AACTATGCCATTTACCATCACATCAAGAAAAAGGGACCTTCAGGAAAATTCACTTCAACGAAATATTTTAAGCATGCTCAAATTCAATCAAAACGGTCGCTTAAAACAAAAAAAGGCAAATATTGGAAAATCATTGTTGATGGTCGTCCAGTCGGTTGGGTTAACCAGAACTTTTTTGACCGGGATCACATCTCAGTTGCACGCAAAGTTAGTCTGGTCCAAAATCCTGATTATTTCTTTGATACGCGGGATGCAATTAATTATGCAACTGATAGCACCGGCACCTGTGTTGATGTGTCAGAAGTGCAAGTTACCAATGCCAGCATCAATTCGGGTCTGCCGGGCAAAACAATAGTTGAATACCGTTTGGGGGAGGCCCAAGCCAGCGTTGAGGTAAGCGTACGGCCTGATCCTAAAGAAGGCATCAGTCACGCCAAAAAGTTGGCCAATTGGGGTCCACTTGCTGTCCCAACCTGGATGGGTAGCTCCAAGTCCACATCACGCAATTGGAATGCCAAGCACCACTTTGCCTTTGAAACAAGGCCTAATACTTTTTATGCCAATGGCTTAACTTTGAAAACCAAGCTTTTTCAACCCCGATTTGTTAGTCTTGATTACCATAAGGCAGCGGATCGAATGGGTCAGGTTGGCATTATCCCGCAAGGAATTACCGTTCGAGGCTCAAGCTTCACGGTTTCAGTGTTCAATTCCAGTTATGATCAAAAGGGGCACTTGGTTTCATATAACTTGAACCACATTAAGAAGTACAAGGCGCAAAATTTACCTGGTCTGAAATGGAAAACGTTTAAAAAGTATGCTGCTCATATTAAGGTTAGCCCCTACATTAAACTGGGGCACGGCCAGGCAATCGGCTCGACGCGCAAGTATATTTATGTGATTGCCAATGACAACACGCATAAAAATTCTACTCAGTCTGAAGAAATAATGCAGATTCGCAAAAAAGATCTGCAAGTCAACCAAATCTGGAGCTTTAGAATTTGGAATAAAACAAAAAAGAAGCGGACAGGTCGTTACATTCATAATGCTACAGTTGCCAATGATCACACGATATACTGCTTATTCCATAATGGCAGCCACCACCGCTATGAATATTGGAAATTGACTAGGAAGGGCGACACATGGATGCCGACAGAAGTTGGTGCAACAAGCAGTGACTTTATCAGCAACCACTCCCCAGTCCAGGCCTTTACCTATGATCGCAGGCACAAGCAATTTTATCTTGGCTTCAATGACTATATCTTTAAAGTGGCTGAAAATGGTACGTACAAAGAAACACACCACCTGCATGTTAGAAGAGAAATTGAAGGTTTGTCGGTTTATGGTAAGAAACTTTACGTTGAATTTGCCCAACGGGGTGAATTAACTGTAGGCAGGACCAGATAATTAATACTCACCCAAAAGCAGTTTCCATAACGGGACTGCTTTTTTAATGGCTGAAAATGTTTAAATCTTTCTATAAATTGTATTCGAAAATTTTTAAAATATCCATAATCATGTAGTATTAAGCCAGGTAGAAAAAATAACAAAGGAGACATTTATGCCCAAAAGAGATTTTATCAATACTGATGATTTTTCAAGAGAAGAAATGCAGCACGTGGCTAAATTAGGACTTAAAATTAAAGAAGCCATTAGTCACGGATACTATCCCCCGCTACTAGAAAACAGGAGCTTGGGAATGATTTTTGAACAAACATCTACTCGAACCCGTACCTCAGCGGAAACTTCTATGACGGAATTAGGTGGACATGCCCTGTACCTAGCACCGGGCCAAATTCAGTTAGGCAATAGTGGTCACGAGGGTCTGGCTGATACTGGCCGCGTGCTAGGTGACCTAGTTGATCTCATCGGGGTCCGCGTTAATACGCACGACGAGGTGGTGACACTAGCAGAAACGTCGAAAGCGCCGGTAGTCAACTTTTTGTGTGATCAGGATCATCCCTTGCAGGCAGTGGGAGATTTGATTACGATCAAAGAACACATGCCAGCAGGTAAAGATTTGTCTGAAATCAAGTTGGTTTTTGTTGGCGATTCTACCCAAATTGCCGTGTCAACAATGTTGTTGTGTGCCATTATGGGGATGCAATTTGTTCAATACGGTCCTGAGGAAAAGTGGATGCCCGAAGGAGTACTTAACCGTGCCCAAAAGCTTGCAGCTAAGAGCGGAGGCACAATTCTCCTTTCAGAAGATGAAGAAGTGCTAGATGGTGCTGACTTTGTCTATACTGATGTCTGGTACGGTCTGTATGACCACCAATTAACCAAAGAAGAGTATATGAAGATCTTCTATCCTAAGTACCAAGTTGATGACGTAATGCTCCAAAAGACCAATAATCCAAACGTGAAATTTATGCACTGCCTGCCTGCTAGTCGGGGTGAAGAAGTCACCGCGTCAGTGCTTGATGGCAAATGTTCAATTGCTTGGCCACAGGCGACGAATAAAAAGACAGCGATGAGTGCTGTCTTTGCCTACCTGCTTAAGTCGACTGCAGCAAAGCCATCGGCCAGTTTGGTTAAAAAATACCAAACTGAACTCGATGAGCTGCTCGACCAGAAACTTTAAAAAGCAAAAAGAGATAAGAAGCTAGGTGCTTCTTATCTCTTTTAAATATATGGGTCCCCTGAGAGTCGAACTCAGATTTTAAGAACCGGAATCTTACGTGCGATCCATTACACTAAGGACCCAAATGAGTACGTTAAATAGTATACCAGAAAACAGGGCAAAGTGAAATTGTTTTTTGCTAAAAAGACGAAGACAAGGGCTAGGGCAGGGCTCAATTTATTTACTGGCTTTTTGCTTGAATTATTTCAGTCAGATTGCTATACTTAACTTGTCGATTGAGAGATAAAGATTTACTAGTCGTAACTCTATGTTTCTCTTATATTTTTAGACAAACTGGGACAAAAAATGACAAAAGATGGGTCACAAATGTCCCGGCGGAAGGAGCGATAAGATGAACTCGGAATTTCCGGTGCTTGAAGCTCTCGTTCCTGATATCTTAAAAGTTTTTCGGCAAAGATACCTTGTTCTTGAGCAAGTATCGCTCCGTGCACCCGTAGGGCGTAGGAGTATTGCTCAGTCCTTGGGACTTTCTGAACGAAATGTGCGAACAGAAACGGACTATCTCCGTGATCTGGGCTTGATTGAAATCAAGAGTTTTGGCATGTTCATGACAGAAAAGGGTAAGAATATCCTGCAGAACGCAGCACCACTCATTGACCGCTTGTTTAACGCTCGTCAAACCGAAATTGACTTGGCGCATAAGTTGGGCATTGAACGGACAATTATTGTTCCTGGTGATAGTGACTTGCAAGAAATAGTGTACGAGAAAATGGGTGAAGAGCTGAATGCGGCACTTGACCTGCTCTTACCACTTGGGCATTCAATTATAACCGTGCTCGGTGGGGCTGCTCTTGCAAAGTCGGCGCGCAACTTGTCTAAAAATTTAAGCAAGAATCGACAACTAGAATTTGTGCCAGGTCGCGGGGCTCTGGGCGAAAATGTTGCTATTCAAAGCAACACGATTGTACAGGAGATGGCGGCCGAAACAGGTGGAAAATACAAGACCTTGTATCTGCCTGAGCAAGTTTCTTCGGAAGCTTACAAGTCGCTTATCCGTGAGTCAGCCTTTGCTGATGTGCTTGAAGACATCTCTAAAACAGATGTGGTCATTCACGGAATTGGGCTGGCACATGACATGGCGCGACGACGAGGGTATGACTCAGTTCGACTTTCAGAGTTGCGTGAAAAAAAGGTCGTCACCGAATGTTTTGGGTGTTTCTTCGATGGCGCTGGCAAGATTGTCGACCGCGTGCACCAGGTTGGCTTGCAGTTCGAAAATCTTAACAAAATACCCCACATATTTGCCTTTGCTTGTGGTGGCCGCAAGGCCGAAGCAATTGAAGCTTATATGCCTAATGCCCCTCATCAAACCTGGTTAATTACTGATGAGGGTGCCTCAAATAAGATTTTAAAGGGGAAGTAATTCTCATTTAAAATAATTGATGTTTACAGTTCTAAAATAGTTCTTAAGGAGGACTTTAGAAAATGACAGTTAAAATTGGTATTAACGGCTTTGGCCGTATCGGTCGTTTAGCATTCCGTCGGATCATGGATTTGGGCGAAAAGACTAAGGACATTGAAGTTGTTGCAATCAACGACTTGACTACTCCAGCATTGCTGGCTCACTTATTGAAATATGACTCAACTCACGGCACTTTTGACCATGAAGTTTCAGCTACTGATGATTCAATCGTTGTTGACGGTAAGAAGTACCGCGTATACGCTGAACCACAAGCACAAAACATTCCGTGGGTTAAGAATGATGGTGTTGACTTCGTTCTTGAATGTACTGGCTTCTACACTAGCAAGGCTAAGTCACAAGCTCACCTTGACGCTGGTGCCAAGAGAGTCCTCATTTCAGCGCCTGCTGGCAACGACTTGAAGACAATCGTTTACGCTGTAAACGATGACACTTTAGACGCAAGTGACAAGATTGTTTCAGCTGGTTCATGTACTACTAACTCATTAGCACCTATGGTTGACGCTTTGCAAAAAGAATTCGGCATCAAGGTAGCTACTATGACTACTATCCACGCCTACACTTCAACCCAAATGCTTTTGGATGGACCTGTTCGTGGTGGTAACATGCGTGCCGCTCGTGCTGCTGCAGTTAACATTATTCCTCACTCAACTGGTGCTGCTAAGGCTATTGGCCTTGTTGTTCCAGAATTGAATGGTAAGGTTAACGGCCATGCACAACGTGTTCCAGTTACTGACGGTTCATTGACTGAATTAGTTTCAATCCTGGACAAGAAGGTTACTGCTGACGAAATCAACTCAGCAATGAAGAAGTACGAAAGTCCTTCATTCGCTTACAACGATGACGAAATCGTTTCAAGCGACGTTGTTGGTATGACTGCTGGTTCAATCTTTGACCCAACTCAAACTATGGTAACCACTGCCGGTGACAACCAATTAGTTAAGACTGTTGCTTGGTACGACAATGAATACTCATTCACTTGCCAAATGGTTCGTACTTTGTTGAAATTTGCTACTCTTTAATCAATTGATTAACTTTAAGTAGTAAAAGAGAAGGCGGAGGGGAAATTCTTCCTTCCGCCTTTTTTTGAAGAGAAAATAATTGAGTTATCGGAGGATAAAGATGGCTAAATTAACTGTTTCAGACCTTGATGTTAAAGGTAAAAAAGTATTAGTACGAGTTGACTTCAATGTGCCGATTAAAGAAGGCGTGATTGGCGACGATAACAGAATCGTTGCTGCTTTGCCAACTATCAAATACATTATTGAAAATGGCGGCAAGGCAATACTGCTCAGCCACTTAGGCCGGGTAAAGTCTGACGCTGACAAGAAAGAATTGACTTTGAAACCAGTTGCTGAGCGTCTAAGTGAATTGCTTAAGAAAGCTGTAACCTTTGTTCCAGAAAATGAGGGCAAAGAAGTTGAAGATGCAATCAATCAGATGCAAGACGGCGATGTTATCGTACTTGAAAACACGCGCTTCCAAGATATTGACAATGACTTTGGCAAACGCGAGAGCAAGAACGACCCAACTTTGGGCCAATACTGGGCAAGTTTGGGTGACATGTATGTTAACGATGCCTTTGGTACGGCACACAGAAGCCATGCTTCAAACGTTGGTATTGCCCAAGCTATGAAGAAGGCTGGCAAGCCTGCTGCAGCTGGTTACTTGATGGAAAAGGAAATCAAGTTCCTTGGCGATGCAGTTGCTAATCCAGTTCATCCTTTCGTTACCATCTTAGGTGGTGCCAAGGTTTCTGACAAGATTGATGTTATTACCAACTTGATTCCAAAGTCAGACCACATTTTGATTGGTGGCGGAATGGCTTATACTTTCTTAGCTGCTCAAGGCCAAGAAATTGGCAAGTCACTCTTTGAGCCTGACAAGGTGGAATTAGCTAAAAAGCTGCTCAAGGACGCTGACGGCAAGATTGTTTTGCCGGTTGACAACCTAGCTGCGACTGAATTTTCAAACGACGCGGCTCGCAAGGTAGTAGAAGGCGACATTCCTGAAAATATGATGGGCTTGGACATTGGTCCTAAGACTATTGCCAAATTCAAGGAAATTTTGAAGGATGCTAAGACAGTTGTCTGGAATGGTCCAATGGGTGCCTTTGAAATGTCTAACTTTGCTGAAGGTACCTTGGAAGTTGGCAAGGCTCTTGCTGCCTTAACGGGTGCTACAACAATTATTGGTGGTGGCGACTCTACTGCTGCTGCTAAGCAACTAGGCATTGCACCGAAGATTACCCACATTTCTACTGGTGGTGGAGCTTCTCTGCAATACCTTGAAGGTAAGGAATTACCAGGAATTGCCTGCATTTCAGACAAGTAAGTTCTAACGAAAGGACGTTTAATATGCGTACACCAATTATTGCTGGTAACTGGAAGTTAAACATGAATCCTAAGCAAACCGCTGAGTTTGTTGCTGGTGTTAAGGATAAGTTACCTAGTTCAAGCAAGGTTGAAGCACTAATTTGTGCTCCGGCTGTTGATCTTGACGCCTTGAAGAAGGCTGCTGCTGGAAGTGACTTATTAGTCGGTGCCGAAAATGCCTACTTTGAAGATGAGGGAGCCTTTACTGGTGAAACTTCACCTAAAGTATTAAAGGAAATGGGCATTGATTACTGCATCATTGGTCACTCAGAACGGCGTGGCTACTTCCACGAAACTGATGAAGACATTAACAAAAAGGCCAAGGCTTTGATTGCTAATGGTGTAACCCCAATTATCTGCTGTGGTGAATCCTTAGAGACTCGCGAAGCTAACAAGCAAGAAGAATGGGTTATTGGTCAAATCAAGGCTGCCCTTGCTGGTCTGTCAAGTGATCAAGTTGCAAAGTCAGTAATTGCTTATGAACCAATCTGGGCTATCGGTACAGGCAAGACTGCTAGTTCAGACCAAGCTCAAGAAATGTGCAAGACAATCCGTGACACAGTGAAGGACTTGTACAATGATGAAACTGCTGCTAATGTTCGTATTCAATACGGTGGTTCAGTCAACCCGGGCAATGTTAAGGAATTAATGGCCAAACCTGATATTGATGGCGGCCTTGTCGGCGGTGCCAGCCTAAAGCCTGATTCATACCTGGCTTTGGTTAACTACCAAGACTAATTTTAACTGTTAAAAAAAGAAGCCTCTGCAAAAAAACAGGGGCTTTTTGCGTTTTTTGGCAACGGCAAGATGCATTGGCGCAGCTTTGAATACACCTGATTCCGAGGCATAATGAAATTATTCAATTTATTTTAAAATCAACGCTTGCTTTAATCTGGAAATAGTTGATAATTAAAATCATAATATTTTATTCAGGAGAACAAAATTATGAAACATGCAAAGATAATCACGCTCCTTGCGGCTGCAACCGTAACATTATCAGCTGGTAGTGTCGCAGTTAATGCAGCGCAACCGGTAGAAGCCGCTAGCGGCAAGCAAAGCAAGTACGGTTTTGCCAAAGCCTACACTTTTCCCAAGTCATGGCGGGGCAAGTGGTATAGTACCAGCAACTTAACACCAAGTCCGCTGAATTTCCACAAGACTTCTTTTGATACACCTTGGACCAATGTCAACGTTAAGGCGGTCAAAATTGGCAAGGTTAAGGGTACTAACAAGTACCCGTGGCAGATGCCTAGTGACTGGAAGGTGAAGAACAGCAAGGCCTTTGTTGATCACATGAGAGTAAGCACCCAAAAGATGCACGGCCGTAAGTGGATTGTTTTAAGTCCGGCTGATGAGAAGGCACGTACAGTCGGCTTTGCATACACTGTCAAAACGGAGAAGATTAATGGCAAGAAGCAACAGGTTCTCTTTGAGGCACTGCCCGACACAGGTGAGGTCAATAACCAGTACTTCCGCTCGGAGAAACTAGCCCAAGATTATGGTCAGTACCACTTTAAGGGAATGACTTACCGCCAGATTAGCCCGCGCTAAGAAAAAAGTCGTGACGATTAAGGTCGTTGCGACTTTTTATTTATAGAAAATTTAGCCATCACCGAGAATACACTAGGCTGCTTTTAAGCCTCTATACGCAATAAAAAACACATTCTGACAGATGCTTTCTGATATCACTCAGGATGTGTTTTAGTTTTTAATTGAAATTAACACTATACTTGCCACCAATCGGTGGGAAAGTTGGCAGGCGCAGAGGAGTAGTGTGCCACTGCGTGAAAAGAGTTGCACACAGTAAAATAAAAGGAACGTCTTCTGGACGTGCGATATCACAAGTTAAGACGACACCGACTTTTTTTACATCTGTCTTGACCGTTGCGACTTTTTTAAGACCGGCCAAGAACTTGTAGCTGCCCTTTTTAATGCTGCCAGTGACGAGATAGTTGAGTCTGGTAATATAAAACAAGTTAGTTGCTGGACTATTTAGCCGCTTAACCTTTACCAGAGAGTGGTTGACTACGTCGATTGTATATGAAGCAATCAGGCCGTTGCCATCGGTGTACAAACGGCCAATTTCACTGCCGCTGCGTTGTTTTAAATAAAGCGTATGGTTGGGATTGTCTAAATTGCCCTGGATAATGTACTTTATCTTGCCATTTTGATTAACGACTGGAATCTGTCCATATTCTCTTTCTTGGGTTAGTTCTAATAAATAGCGCATTAAAGCACCTCTATTCTTTGTTATTATTTTTGATAAATTGCTTTAAAATATATGCAACACCGTTTTCGTTATTTGACCTGGTCTCAATCTGTGCCAGCTGCTTGATTGCAGGTACAGCATTAGCCATTGCTACACCGGTGCCAGCATCCCGGATCATGCTTATGTCGTTCAAGTTATCGCCAATTGCGGCGATTTCTGCTTGCTTAATACCCTTTTTTTGGGCATAATTGAGCAGTGCAGGGCCCTTTTGCGCATGCGCATCATTGATCTCAATGTTGGCCGAAGCGCTTGATGTTACAACAACGCCGCCCAGAGCAGCAATTTCTTTTTTGGCTGCTTTAAAGGCATCCGGTCCCTTAGCATCAAAGGCAATCATCTTCATTACTTCTAGCTTGGAGTCGGTGAGCAGAGCGTCAAAGTCAGTAACCAGACTCATACTGAGCATGGCATTGCTACCAGCAGAGGTGGCCACTGCCTCTTTAAATGAAATATCTGGATTTAGCGCTACCAGCGACCTGGCCAAGTTGACGACTCGCTTACTGATGTCATGAGAATAAATGTGGTCTTTGGTGACAAGCTCAAAATAAATGTGGTGACGCTTGAGAATTGCTGCAATTGCCTGAGCCTTTTTGCTAGGAAGAACATGTTTGACCTGCAAGTGGTCGCTTGTATCATAGACCAGGGCACCATTAATATTGATGAAGCCGGTTTTTAAACCATAGCTCCTGATTGCCGCACGTGACTGCCGAGGGGCCCGTCCTGTGGCTACTAAGAACTCAATCCCATTTTTTTGTGCTGCCTGAATTGCAGCAACATTTTCTTTTGATACTTCTGATTTACTGTTAAATAGGGTCCCATCCAAGTCGCATGCTACTAACTTAATCAAGTAAAACCAGCTCCTTTCGCATCTATTACTTATGCTTTTGTTGTTTAAGCTACCAGTTTAATTATGTTTAAGCACTAATTAAAGAAGCACTTAAAAGTAGTAGTTTATTTTCACCTATATTCAATTTCATGATACCATAAAACTAGTGAAAGCGAGGCAGTTCAGATAATGAAAAAGTTTATTGGCAATGACTGGGATGAAGTTCTAGCGCCTGTCTTTGCAAGTGCTGAATACCAAAAATTACGGGAATTTCTAAAAAAAGAGTACGCAACCAAACAAGTCTTTCCTGACATGTATCATATTTTTACAGCTTTCAAGCTGACCCCCTTTGCCCAGACCAAGGTGGTTATTCTAGGACAGGATCCTTACCATAATCCAGGTCAAGCTACTGGCATGAGCTTTTCGGTGAATCCAGGAGTGAAATTGCCCCCTTCTCTGCAGAATATCTATAAGGAACTATATGATGATGTAGGATGCTTGCCTGTTAACCACGGCTACCTTAAAAAGTGGGCCGACCAAGGAGTGCTGCTTTTAAATGCTGTCTTAACTGTCCCTTATGGTCGTGCCAATGGCCACCAGGGCAAAGGCTGGGAGCAGGTGACAGATGCTGCTATTAAGGCTTTGAGTGACCGCGGTCAGGTCGTCTTTATTTTATGGGGACGATACGCTCAGAACAAGATGGACTTAATTGATCAAAATAAAAACTTTGTGCTTAAGTCAGCTCACCCAAGTCCTTTTTCGGCCGACCGTGGCTTTTTTGGCTCTAGGCCCTTTTCACGCTGCAATGCAGCACTCAAAAAATATGGTGAAATCCCCATTGATTGGCAATTGCCTGACCAGGTAGAAGAAGCAGATTTGGCATAGATAGGAATAAAATGAGTGTTTTTGAATTACTAAAAGAAAAGATAAAGAATGCGGGTAAAAAATACCGGCTTGTCTTTCCCGAAGGCGAAGACTTGCGGATATTAGAGGCGGCGAGCAGACTAGCGCAAGATAGACTAATGCAGCCCATTCTGCTAGGAAACCCCGACCAGATCGCCTATTTAATTAAGGAAAAGCAGCTCGCATTGACTGACTCCATGATAGTTGATCCCTCGTCTTATCAAAGCTTGGGCGAGATGGCCCAGGCCTTCATCCGGGCGCGGGGCAAGGATATCCCAGCAGACGAAGTGGGCCAAACGCTGCAAGACCCCAATTATTTCGGCACCATGATGGTCAAGATGGGCCTTGCCGACGGCATGGTATCTGGCGCCGCTCACTCAACGGCGGCCACGGTGCGTCCAGCCCTGCAGCTGATCCATGCAGCAAGCGGGATGAAGCGCGTTTCGGGTGGCTTTATTATGGAACGCGGCGATGAGCGGTATGTCTTTGCTGATTGTGCAATTAACCTGGATCCTGATAGTGCAACGCTGGCAGAAATCGCATATCAGTCGGTGCAAATCGCCCGCATGATCGATATTGAACCGCGCGTGGCCTTTTTGAGTTTTTCCACCAAGGGCTCAGCCCAAGGTAATATGGTCGATAAGGTGATAGAAGCAGCAAAATTGTTCAAAAAAGCCCATCCCGAAATCAAGGCCGATGGTGAATTGCAGTTTGATGCAGCCTTTGTCCCCGGTGTTGCTGCCAGCAAAGCACCAGATTCGGAAGTGGCAGGGCGTGCAAACGTCTTTGTTTTTCCAGAACTACAGTCAGGCAACATTGCCTATAAGATTACCCAGCGCCTGGGCAATTTCACCGCCATCGGGCCAATCTTGCAGGGCTTAGCACGTCCAGTTAATGACCTCTCGCGCGGAGCCAGCTCTATGGACATCTATAACATGGCAATCCTGACTGCTGCTCAAGCACTGACGGAGGAAGCGCAATGAAATTAGACGTTAATTCTCCCATAGAAATGAAAAATCTTGGTGGAGTGATCGCTGAGACGGCCCAAGCTCATGACCTGCTTTTGCTTAATGGCGACCTGGGAGCGGGCAAAACTACGTTGACCCAGGGCATTGGCCAAGCACTTGGAATTAGGCGCCCTGTTAAGAGCCCTACTTTTACGATTGTGCGCGAGTACCGTGAGGGACGTCTGCCAGTCTTCCACATGGATTTTTACCGGCTAGGTGATGATGACTTGTCCTCGATTGACCTGCGCGGCTATCTAGATGAGCCCGGACTCGTGGTCATTGAATGGCCTGCAGTGATTGCGGCAGAACTACCTGATAATTACCTCGAGCTAGTGATCAGGCGGGTTGATGACAGCTGGGACTCGACCAAGCGGGTGCTTGAATTTAAGCCCCAGGGCGAGCGCAATCAGCGCTGGCTTGATGATATTGGTCGTTCACTAAAGAAACAGCACCTGCGCAAAAATACGTAAGCTAGCTGATTGCTTCTGATAGTCAGGTTTAGTTAATTATTAAAATTAAAGATGTAGATAAAATGAACCCCGAAAGTTAGCCAACCTTCGGGGTTCATTTTAAATTTCCAGATCTTTGTAGTGTATTTAAAGTTAAACCTGATAGACCAAGTTCTTGAGCGCCTCATCGCCAAATTGCCTGTTTTGTGCGAGCAAGATGCCGGCGCAAGCTTCGCTGTCGCTTAGGGCGTTGTGGTGGTGCCAAAGTTCAACGTTTAATGCCTGCGAGACGGTATCGAGCTTGTGGTTCGGCAACTTAGGCTCGAACAGCTTGCTGGTCTGCAAGGTGTCAAGCACAAAGTAGTGCGGTTCTTGGATGTTATAGCGGGCTAGGGACTGGCGCATGACATTGGTGTCAAAGCGGGCATTGTGGGCACATACCAGCATCCCAGGCTGAAATAATTCTTTGATCTGGGGCCAGACTTCGGCCATTGTGGGCGCATCGCGAACATCTGCGGCTGTTATATCATGAATCTTGATGTTTTGTGCATCAAAGGGCATCTGGGGGTTGATTACCGTGTAGAAGCGGTCAACTACCTGGTTGTTGCGCACCATCACTAAGGCGAGCGAACAAGCACTTTCAGGATGACGGTTGGCGGTTTCAAAGTCCATTGCGGTAAAGTTCATTTTTTCTCCTCTTAAAAATTAATTTTAGTATAACATAGGATGAAGCATACGGCTGAATGCGGTAAAATAGAACAAGATACGTTAAAAGGGGATGAATACTTTGGAACTATTTAACCTTGAAAAAGAGGGAATAGAAGTAAAAAGGCAGGTCGCACTGAGCAAGTACTCGTTTACTGAAACAGGTGGACCGGCAGAATATTTGGCTTTTCCCCGCGACCAGATTGAGCTTGAAAAATTGGTAAATGCAGCCCGTAAGGATCAAATCCCCTTAACAGTGATTGGCAATGCTTCAAATCTGATTATTCGTGATGGTGGTGTTAGTGGGCTAGTGCTTATTTTAACCAAAATGAAGCAGGTTGTTGTTGATGGCAGCACAGTTACCGCCCAGGCTGGAGCTAGGATTATCGACACCGCCTTCACGGCAGCTGAGCAGGGCCTGAGCGGCTTGGAATTTGCGGCAGGCATTCCTGGTAGTGTTGGTGGTGCCGTCTTTATGAACGCAGGTGCGTATGGTGGTGAAACGGCTGAAATTTTTCAAAGTGTTAAAGTAATCACCCGTGCGGGTGAATACAAGACATATCACAATCAAGATATGAATTTTTCCTACCGACACTCGCTCTTGCAGGAAAATGGCGACATAGTAATTGCTGCGACTTTTGCACTAAAGCAATGTCCTAAAAACAAGATCCTGGCAGATATGAATTACTTGAATGCTCTGCGTCGCTATAAGCAGCCCTTGGAGTATCCGTCATGCGGTAGTGTCTTTAAACGGCCACCAGGCCACTTTGTAGGTCCTATGATTATTCAGGCTGGGCTCCAAGGCAAACAAATCGGCGGTGCCCAAGACTCAATGAAGCATGCTGGCTTTATTGTGAATAAGGGAGGAGCAACCGCAACAGACTACCTTGACTTGATTCACTTGATTCAGAAGGAAATCAAAGCAAAATTTGACGTGGACTTGCAAACTGAAGTAAGAATTATTGGCCAAGCAGTTGATTAGGGGGCGACTTCGCAAACAATGGAAAGAATACCTATGAACTTTAATTTTACAAATATATTTACCTGGAATCACCTCTCAACTATCCTTGATATCCTGATTATCTGGTTTTTGGTTTACCATTTGGTTGTTTTAATCAGGGGAACCAAGGCTGTTCAACTAGCCAAGGGGATCGTGCTGATCTTTGCTGTTCGCATAATTGCAGGTTTTCTGCAATTACATACTACCACTTGGTTGATTGACCAGATTGTTTCCTGGTCAGTAGTGGGAATCATTATTATTTTTCAGCCTGAAATCAGACGCGGTTTAGAACACCTAGGCCGCTTGCCAATCTTTGGTGGACGAGAAGATAGTGAACGGGACGAATCAATCAGATTCATTAACGAACTGGATAAGGCAATCCAGTATATGTCCAAACGCCGGATTGGTGCTTTGATAACTATCCAGCAAGAAACCGGACTTGATGACTATATCGAAACAGGTATAAAACTAAATGCCCACGTGACAGGTGAGTTGTTAATCAACATTTTCATTCCTAACACCCCGCTACATGATGGTGCAGTTATCATTGACAAGGACCATGAAATCGCAGTGGCTGCTGCATATTTGCCCTTGTCTGATAGCAGTATGATTCCCAAGCGGCTAGGGACCCGACACCGGGCAGCTGTGGGTGTTTCTGAGGTGACAGATGCAATTACGATTGTTGTCTCTGAAGAAACTGGTGGGGTAACAATTACCCGCAATGGTCGCTTTCTGCTTGACATGACTCGGGATGAATACATGAAGTACCTGACTGCAGAATTTGTTCCCAAGAAGACTACAACGGATAACTGGTACCAAAAAATTATCCGCAGAATTTGGAAGTGGGGTGCTGACCGATGAAAAATTTTTGGAAACAATCTTGGTTCGTCCGTCTCGTTTCGCTTTTGATTGCCATTTTGCTGGTGATCTACGTCAATTATACGCAAGAAGGTTTCTTAACTCAGGGGCAAAGCGACCGCACTAAGCAGACCGCCAACAAGACGCAGACGATTAAGGTACCCTTGCAGGTTTCTGTTGATACTGACAAGTATTATGTTATCGGATATCCGGAAAAAGTAAGCATTACTTTGGAAGGGTCAACGGCACTAGTTACTTCAACAGTCAATACACAAAACTTTCGGGCCTACATTGATTTGACCAACAAGAATATTGGCGAGCACAATGTCAGGGTGCGCTTGTCGGGGATGAGCAAGCAAATTTCTTATTCGATCAACCCTAAGAGCGTTCACGTTAATATTCAGCGTCGAAAATCAACCACAATGCCAGTTCAAATAGAGTATAATAAGAGTGCAGTGGCACCTGGTTATCAGGTGGGTCATTCAAGTGTTTACCCGCAACAAGTTGAAGTTACTGGTGCGCGCAGTGAAGTTGATCAGATTGATCAGATAGTGGCCAAGGTGGTGCTTCCGAATGCAATTGATCATACATATGAGCGACAAGTCAACTTGATGGCCGAAGATAGCAAGGGCCGTCAACTCAACGTGGTAATTGAACCAGCTACTGCCAAAGTGACAATTCCACTAACTATTGCTAAAAAGACGGTAAAAGTGGAATTAGAGCCTAAACACGAAAGCACAGAAAAAGTATATTCACTAACTGCTAAGAGAAACCATGTTACCTTATACGGCAACAAGGAAGCCCTTGGCAAGATCAAGAACTTGAAAGTCCCTGTGGATTTGAGCAAAGTTATGTCCTCAACTACCAAAATGATATCAGTTGACCTGCCACGCGGAATGGTTAAGTCTAATCCTGGTCAGATCAGAGTGGAAATCAAGGTTGAAGACCTCAATAGTTCTAAAAAAGCACAGAAAAATTAAAAAGGGAAGGTTGTTATTAAATAATGTTGAAGTATTTTGGCACAGATGGTGTCCGTGGTGTAGCTAACCAAGATTTATCTCCTGAATTAGCGTTTAAATTAGGCCGTGATGGTGGCTATGTTTTGACTAAAAACAAGTCTAAAGATGAACAAGCCCGTGTTCTGGTATCGCGCGATACCAGAGTATCAGGACAGATGTTGGAATATGCCTTGATTTCAGGTCTTCTTTCTGTGGGAATTGAAGTTTTAGAGACGGGCGTGATTACAACCCCCGGTTTGTCATACCTGGTGCGAGCCCAAGGCGCTGATGCCGGCGTGCAGATTTCTGCTTCTCATAATCCGGTTGAGGATAACGGGATTAAGTTTTTTGGTAGTGACGGCTTAAAGCTATCAGATGAAATGGAAGGTGAAATTGAGGCGTTAATTGACGCTAAAGAGGACAACTTGCCACGGCCATCAGCTCAAGGTTTGGGGTCGGTTACAGACTTCCATGAAGGCAGTGCCAAGTACTTGCAATTTATTGAAAATACCATTTCCGAAGATCTAGATGGTATTAAGGTAGTTGTAGATGGTGCTAACGGTGCGGCCAGCAGTCTCATCTCCCGTCTCTTTGCAGATTGCGGAGTCGATTTTACCACGATTGCCACCCATCCCAATGGCTTAAACATCAATGACCATGTTGGTGCTACCCATACCAAGAAGCTGCAAGAGGAAGTAGTCAAGCAGGGCGCACAATTGGGCCTGGCCTTTGATGGCGATGCCGATCGCTGCATTGCAGTAGATGAAATGGGCAACGAGGTTGACGGAGACCATATTATGTATGTTTTAGGCAGCTACATGGAAGCTGGTGGCCGCTTAAAGAAAGATACCATTGTCACTACCGTGATGAGCAACCTGGGCTTCACCAAGGCCTTAGAAAGACACGGCATCAAAAACGTGCGTACACAAGTTGGCGATCGCTATGTTTCTGAAGAAATGCGGGCAAACGGCTACAATCTGGGCGGCGAGCAATCTGGTCACGTGATTATGAGTGACTACCACAATACAGGTGACGGCATGCTGACCGGTCTGCACCTCATGTTGGTCATGAAGAAGACAGGCAAGTCGCTGAGTGAGCTGCTTGCGGACTTCAAGGATTATCCGCAATGTCTGGTCAACGTACCAGTCAAGGACAAGAATGATTGGAAGAAGCACCAGGCCATCCTTGACGTGATTAAAGAGGTTGAAAATGATATGAATGGTGATGGTCGCGTTTTAGTTCGGCCCTCTGGCACCCAGTCGCTTCTGCGGGTGATGGCGGAAGGCCCGACTCAGGAAGAAACAGACGCGTATGTTGAACGCATTACGGATGTGGTTGAAAGGGAAATGGGCATTTAACTCACCCAAAATAATTTTAGTAAATAAGCAAGCAATATATTTTGCCTGTTTATTTATTTTTGTTTAGGCTATATTTCGAGAGAATATCGAAATATAGCTTTTTACTTATATCCTAGTTGTCAAATGATTGCTCTTTCAAGTTTTAACTTTCTATGCAAAGTTAACATAATGTTCTATAATTAACTTGAAAACGCTATTTCTTAATTTTGAGGTGATTGTATGAATTTAAATAAAAAAATTATTTTGAGCTCAATTGCGGGTGTTCTTGCCCTTAGCCCGATTGTGCCTGCAGCTTTGAATCCAGTTTCTACTGTTGAAGCGGCAGGTGTTGCGACCCTGAAGCTTAATCATAATTCCTATGTTTACACTGCGCAGGGGCAGCGCACCTATTACAACGGCAAGAAAACGCTGAAGATGGGCACAAAAGTTAGCGGCACGAGTAAAATCACTACAATCAAAGGCAAAAATTATTACCCCTTGACTGGTGGGGCCTACATTAAGGCAGCCAATGTGGGCACAATCAACAGCGAAGTACAGCCGGGCAACCTGGAATTGAACTATAATTCTTTTGTGTACGATAAAAACGGGCGGCGCCTGCCCAAGTTTCGTGGCAGTAAAAAGAATACACACTTGCGTAAGGGCACGCCGGTTAAGTATTCAGGTACAGTTGAAAAGACCGAGCGCAACAGCAAGCAATACTTCTTGCTCGATGACGACAATTACAATCAGTCCTGGCTGCCGTATGAAAAGATAGGCGGCAAGTATTACTACAATGTCGGAGGCGGTGGCTATATTAATGCGGCCAACGTTGGTCAGATTGACAATAAGCCGCTCTACACAGCTGAAGCAACGGTAACATTAGCTAAAAGAAATAATTTTACCAAGTCAATTCAAATTGGCTATGGCAGGGAACAAAGAGCTGTTAAGATAGGCCAAAAGGTTAAAGTGGACCGCGTTGCTGTGAGACAGTATGACCCATCGAATGTTGCTTGTTTTCGAATAAGTGGCAGTCAAACGGGCTTTTTTGCTAAATCGTTAGTGCAGAAGCAACCTCGGCAAAAGCTATTGACTTTTACTAAGAATACATACATCTTGGTTACTAGCGATACTAATACATATGATATAAACGGAGAAGTCCGGACAAGTTCATTTCTGTCTAGCAATAAAAAAACGCCATTCACTAAGGGCGATAAGATTCCAGTAGATGAAGCTCTTTATCTTTGGTCGAATAAAGATAATAGGGCCGAACTTTACTACCACTTGGCACGCAATAATAGTATTACTAATCGAATATTTGTAGAGAATAATAAAGACAATATGACCTTTATTAAAGCAACGGCTGGACAGTATATTTCTGGTCCAAGACTAATCCCAACTAACACGGCAGAAGAGGCTAAAGCGGACGCTAAGGTGGCCGATAAGACTGATAAGACGGAACTGCAAAAACAAATTGATCAAGAGAAAATAGTTAAAGCTGAAGCAAATTATAAGCAATTTAGCCAACCCAGGTACGATGCAGCATTAGCATTAGCTAAAAAGGTTAATGCTTCACCTACTGCAAGCATTGCGGAAGTAAAGCAAACAACGCAATTGTTAAAGGAGCAGCAAAAGTTAGCATTGTTATCTGCTGAAGAATCGCTTATTTATGACACTATTGAATCAACTATGCCAGAATAAAGGATAGTTAATAATTTTAAAAAGTCCTTGGAGCAATCTGAGGATTTTTTTATCGTAAGCACGAACATATGTTTGCAAGTACGAACATATGTGCTATATTAATAGTGACTTCGAAGTCACATTAACTTGTTTCAATTACTATTTTTATTATTTTTACAGAAAGGGAAATAATTATGAGTAAAATTTATAATCCATTTATATCACAAAAATATAAATTAACTACAGGTCTAGTAAACGGACGTGGACTGTATCATAACGTTGTTCAAAAGGGAAATGTTGGCTCAGGCTATATCTATGCCTTGCAGCACCATAAGACTGATAACTATGTTTTTCGGGTACGACCGCAAGATCAAATTACGTATGGTGACGAGATTGTCAAGTTCTCAGGCGATTTAGCCGGGGGTCACACGCAGACTTGGGAATATGCCAATAAGCCAGGCTGTTGGTTCATTGGTACTAAGGGCAAGCCAGGTTCAGGTGGATATATGTGGGATACTCAAATTGCCCGGGTTCATATTCCATCTTTACCTAACTATACTTCAAATACCCAGCTGCCCCGTTTATCTCACCTAAACTTGGCTGGTGGTTTTGGCCTTGCAGGTGCAGATCTTGATCGGTCAGAAGCGGCAGTATCACCAAATTACCTCTATTTCTTAGTCTCTGTCATTGACAAAGCTGGGAATGGCTACTTCTCCTTGTATTACCTAAATGATATAAATAATGCACTAGATGCAGCTGCCACCACTAACGTTAATATTGGTACTCTGCCTGTAGTCAGAAGCTTTATGATTCCTGATATGACAAA
Organism: Lactobacillus sp. XV31L; assembly: GCF_059900865.1. NCBI lineage: Bacteria > Bacillati > Bacillota > Bacilli > Lactobacillales > Lactobacillaceae > Lactobacillus > Lactobacillus sp. XV31L. The sequence goes on from NZ_JBWXGC010000005.1 coordinate 31,033, forward strand.
ATCTAATATTATTGGTTCAATTCAAGGAGTTGATTTGGACGATAACCTCAACCTTTATATTTCCAGTGAGTATTCACCTAACGCTGGCGCTACGCATTCAGAGCCGCGTCATATTTATAAGATTCCGTGGGGAACAACAACTCCAAGCATGTGGGAAGATGTAGATTTGAGCAATAATTACACCATTGATTTCGGTGGATACATAACAGAACTTGAAAGTGTTCAGGTTATTGGTGAAAATCACATTTATCTAACTGTTGCTTATCATGGATATTTAAGTGGCAAGTGGCGTACAGTAGCAAACCGCATTTATGAAGTTCAATGGTAATTTAAAGTAAGCATAGTTTCTAAATTCAGCTTTACCAAATTAATTAATTACTTTTAAATTTAACTCCGTATGGTAAAAGAAAGATTGAATTTTCAACCTTTCTTTTTTTGTTCGGTAAAATATAACTAAGTATATCGAATAAGAAGGATAGTTTGTAGATTATGATTGGGCACTTTAATTTAAGATGAATATGGAATGATTCATATGGACATTACAAGGAGGCAGTCCTTTTAGTTTGCTTTTGATTTTTTTGGTGTTGTATTAGTCAATGTAGCTTTGGTGAGACAAGTATTTACTGCAAATTTCGATCTTGTAATCACTTGAATATTTAGTCATGAAAAAAGTGCTCCTAATAGTCAGATTAATGTCTAAATATTATGGAGCACTTCAATAACGGAATACGACCTTAGCAAACAGGAATTTAGGAGTTCATTTCCAATAGGCATGTTTGCTACATAAGATCAGTGTAATTAATTAGCAATGGTAAGAACCAAGGGTTTTATAGTTTTGCTCAGAGACTGACTTCCAATATTTCAAAAGAAGCTAGCCTTTTTTATTTATGACAGTTGCTGGTCGATTCAAAATGAGGCCAATCCAGGTCGAGCAGCTTAAAAATTTTTTGTCCCGCTGCTTGGGATATTATCAGGCATTTTTTTATTAATATATACCAATTTTGATAATTTTACTTGACCAATTGTAGTTAATAGCATATTATTCTCCTATAATATTAAAAATATATTTAGCCCAAACTATAAAATTTAACTATACCAAAGGAGAATAATATGTGTGGAATTGTTGGAGTTGTCGGTAAATCTGCCCGTGATATTGTTTTAAATGGCTTATCTAATCTTGAATATCGCGGTTATGATTCTGCAGGTATCTATTTAAATGACCTGCAAGGCAATGAATATTTAACTAAGACTGCGGGTCGTATTCAAAATCTCCAAAATAAGATGACCCCAGAAGAGCAAGGAACAGTCGGGATTGGCCACACTCGTTGGGCCACCCATGGCCACCCAACTCGAGCTAATGCACATCCGCAATTTGACGAGACCAATCGCTTCTATATTGTCCATAATGGTGTAATCGAGAACTATCAAGAAGTCAAGAATCAGTATCTGCAAGGTGTGAACTTTAAGTCAGATACTGATACTGAGGTAATCGTTCAATTGATCAGCAAAATCGCCCGTCAAGAAAAGGTTGATGCCTTCACCGCCTTGAAGAAGGTTCTTGGTCTAATCAGGGGGTCTTATGCTATTTTGCTGGTTGATAATAATCATCCAGACCATATCTATGTTGCCAAAAACAAGTCACCACTAATGCTGGGTATTGGAGACGGATTCAATGTTATTGCTTCTGATGCACTGTCTGTTCTGGACCAGACTAAAACTTTTGTGGACCTGCAAGACGAAGAAGTTGGCGATATTAGCAAAAATTCCTATGCCCTTGAAACGCTTGCAGGAGAAAAAATAGAGCGGGCACCACGCAAGTTAAATGTGGATCCCAGTGCTGCTTCAAAGGGTACTTATGAGTTTTACATGCTCAAAGAAATCTGCGAGCAGCCGGGCGTTTTGCGCCACTTAGACCAGTTTTACCTGGACCAAAATGGTGAACCCAAGGTTGACGATGACATTATCAATGCGTTGGCGCGAGCTGACCGGCTTTATATTTTTGCAGCTGGGACTAGTTACCATGCTGGCTTGGTTGGCAAAACGCTTTTTGAACACCTAACCGGTATTCCGACTGAGGAGGGCTTTGCCTCAGAAGCTGGTTACCACTTTCCGATGATGTCAGCCCATCCCTTCTTTATCTTTTTGTCGCAATCCGGTGAAACCGCTGACTCACGAGTAGTGTTGCAGCAGGCAGTTAAGCGGGGCATTCCAAGCTTGACCTTGACCAATGTGCCTGGGTCAACACTGGCACGTGAAGCTAATTATGCAATGTCGCTTGAAGCAGGCCCAGAAATTGCGGTTGCTTCAACTAAGGCTTATACGGCACAGGTAGCACTTGAAGCAATCCTGGCCAAGGCTTTAGGTGAGCGTCGCGGCGTGCAAGCAGCCCAAGACTTTAAGCTGCGTGCGAACTTAGCTTTAGCAGCAGAAGGGATTGAGCAGGTGGTTTCCAGTCAAGATCAAATTGAAAAATTGGCCCGAGAATATCTTGTGCCTTCACGCAATGCCTTTTATATTGGCCGCGGAATTGATTATCCACTTGCTCTTGAGGCTGCGCTTAAGTTAAAGGAGGTTTCTTACATTCAAACTGAAGGCTTTGCAGCAGCAGAACTTAAGCATGGTACAATCTCTCTGATTGAAGAGGGCACTCCGGTGATTGCACTGATCAATGATCCTGTAACCAGTGACTTGATGCGTGGTAATATTCAAGAAGTGGTTGCTCGAGGAGCAAGCGTCATCACTGTTGCAGGCCGAGATTTAGCTAAGGAAGGCGATAATCTCGTTCTGCCTAAGATTGACTACTACTTGTCACCATTGATTGCAGTCGTTGTAACTCAATTGTTGGCATACTATGCTTCCAAGGACAAGGGATTAGATGTTGATAAGCCGCGTAACCTGGCCAAGAGTGTGACGGTTGAATAGGCTTCTTGAACTAAAAAACTCCTTCGGGTTGAATTAAGTCTATTACATTAAAATAATTAGTGAAAAAGTCGTAAGTCATTACGACTTTTTGTATAATGAAGGGGAGTAATGCAAAACTGGGGAGGAAAACTATTTTGTCAATTAAATTAATTGCGGTTGACTTGGACGGAACCCTGCTGACAAGCACGAACCAGATTCTACCTGAGACAGAAAAGTTGTTGAAGCAAGCCAGTGATCAGGGAATTAAAGTTGTCTTAGCGACAGGGCGTCCCTTGTCTGGCGTGCTGCCCTATAACCGGCAGCTAGGCTTGAGGGGTAAAAAGCAATACAACATTGTGTTCAATGGAGCCGTTATCCAAGACCTTGATGGCAATGTTTTAATGAACGAAAAAATGAATTATCACGATTTTACCAACATGAGGCGGTTGCAGCGCCTGGCTCATGTTAACCTCCACTTTGAGACGCCTGAGAGCTTTTGGACTTGCGATCGTGACTTGGGTGTTAGTCTGGCCGTCAATGCAGCCGTTAACAAAAATATCGTCAAGGTTCGCAAGGCTGAAGACATTCCCCAAGATTTTTCCTTTAACAAAGTAGGCCTCAGTGTCATGCAAGATGTTCAAGAAGTCGATAAGCTCTGGAACAATATACCAGAATGGGCCTTTGCCAAGTATGATATAGTACGCAGTTTTCCTGAAATTATTGAAATTAATATTAAAGATGCTTCCAAGGGCAATGCCCTCATCCAACTAGCTGACCGACTCAAGCTGGATCAAAAGCAAGTGCTGGTTTTTGGTGACCAGGGCAATGATGTTTCTATGTTTGCCAATCCTAATTTCACCAAAGTGGCTATGGGCAATGCTATTGGCGTGATTAAGGATAGCGCTGACTATGTGACTGATGACAATGATCATGATGGAATTGCCAAGGCACTAAAAAAGTTTGTGTTATGACGAAATGAGTTGATTATTATGACAAATAAGGTTAAAGAACACAACATTTCAGACGCAGAATGGGAAGTCATGCGGATCGTGTGGACGCTAGGCGAGATCCATACTGGCGAAGTGATTGACCAACTGCAGGCTAAGAAAAAATGGTCGGAATCAACCATCAAGACTTTAATGGGCCGTTTGGTTAAGAAGGGTCTCTTAAAAACGCGCAAGGATGGCCGCCGCTTTGTTTATACGGCTACTGTCAACCAGGTGCAAATGATGGTCCAGGTCACAAGTGAGATGATGAACCACATGTGTGATATGCACAAGGGTCAGGTCTTGATTGAGATTCTACAGGATATGCCGCTGTCTAAAAACGACATTGAGACTATTGAAAAGGAGCTTGATAGTAAGAAAGAAACAGCACCAGAAATGGTAAACTGCAACTGTTTAATAGTTGGTCAGCATGATTGTTGATGATGTAGTATAAGTGGGGAGAAAATTTAAATGAAGAAGTTTGCTAGTATTTTATTACGGCTTGTTTTTGTTGTGCTGGTTTGTGTAACTGGTTTTTTGCTAATGAAGAGTCCAGTGACCATCAACCAGCCTAACGTGCATAAGATGGCAAGAGTTACGCTCAAAGAGAACATCGATAAAAATGGTGATGCGCGCTTGAAGGCTTCATTAGAACTGGCTCAAAGTCTGGGTCTAGTCGACAAGCTGGTTGATCAACTGCCCCAAAAATATCACTTTGACTTGTCATATGCTAGCTTGTATGACTTGAGCAGCAGCTACCAGGAAAATGGGGAGCTAACTGCCAAGAATTTGAATCTCTCTGAGAAGAATGAAATTCAAAGGGCCGTGGCCACTGGAATGGTGGAAAAGGTGAATGACAGCTTAAAAGACAATTCTAAGGACATCAAAAAGGGAATTACCATCTTTCACTACTTTTGCTTGGCTTTGATTATTGTCTTTATCTTGGCTGCCCTTTTAGGACTCTTTGGCAAGTATCTGGCTTCAGCCTTGTTGCTTTTGGCCTCGCTGGGTTCATTTGGAGCATTGCAGTTTTATGCTAATAGTTTCGTTAATTATCTGCAAAGCGAGCTGGGCAAAGGGATAGTTTTGACGACTTCGCCATTGCTTTGGCTTGGATTAGGACTGGGCGTGGTGACAGCAATTATTTGGCTGCTGTGCGTTAAGCTAACGAAAAAATAACTAACTTATTTGCAAAATAAAACTTCTTACCAATACTTTGGCAAGAAGTTTTTTGGTATGGCTTTAATTACGGATCGAATAAGGCTAAGAACTAATAGCAGATTAGGCAAACCATGCCCACCAATAGCCAGATCTTGGCAGTATTTGTTGCAATTTTGAGAGAAAAAGATTAAGATGTTAGTTTAGTTAGCTTGCTAACTAAAAGTGAAGGAGAATATAAATGGAAAGAAAATTAGATGAAAAATTGATCTGTTCAATTTTTGCAGCAGGATTGATGTCATTTTCAGGAGTTTTGATTGAAACCGCCGGGAATGTTACATTTCCGGTATTGATGAAAGATTTCAATGTTAATATGGCAACTGTGCAGTGGATGACCACAGGTTATCTGCTGATTGCTTCAATTGTTATGCCGCTTTCAGCTTATCTGAAAAGAAACTATAGTTCGCGGCAATTGTTCGTTACAGCTTCAATCTTTTTCTTGCTGGGTTTAGTAATTGATGCCTCAGCAAAAACTTTTGCATTGCTAGTAATTGGTCGGATTGTGCAAGGCGCAGGAGCTGGAATTGCAATCCCGTTGATGTTTAATATTATTTTGGAAAGAACGCCCTTAGATAAAATTGGCTTGCTAATGGGCATTGGAACAATGATCACGGCTGTTGCCCCTGCTTTAGGACCTACCTTTGGCGGCCTAGTGGTCAACATGTTGGGCTGGCGCTACATTTTTATCTTCATGATTCCAGTGATGATTATTTCATTAGTTATGGGTCTGATCTCAATCGGCCGCGGTGCCAAGAAAGACAAGCGAACTAAGCTCGATGTAATAGGACTGATCAGCATAGCTGCAACCTTTACTGGCTTGATCTTGGCCTTCAGCAATCTAGCTCAGGTTTTGCAACAACCTGTGCAGTTCTGCCTGCCGCTGATTATTGGCGTTATTGCTTTGGCGATTTTTATCAAGCATTCATTGCAGGTGAAAGAACCCTTAATCAATATTCGTGTGTTCAAAAAGATGAAGTTCACATATGGCTTGTGTGCCTATTTTATTTTTCAAATTAACACGCTAGGCCTATCTTTTATTCTGCCAAACTACGTTCAGATAGTTAACAAGTCAGCTGCCATGACAGCTGGTTTATTGCTTTTGACTGGTGGCTTGATTGGAGCAATTGCTTCTCCAGTTGGCGGCCGCTTGCTTGATAGTTATGGTCCGCGCAAGCCAATTATGGCCGGTGCAGCTTTTGAATTGCTGGGTGGCATTTTATTTTGCCTGTTTGCATCTGCCTTTACTTCAGGAGAAATCATCCTGTTCTATACGATCACGATGTTGGGAACCGGTTTGGTCATGGGTGACACAATGACGGCGTCCATTAATGAGCTTAGTCCAGATGAAAATACTGACGGCAATGGCTTGTTTAACATGGCCCAGCAATTTGCAGGTGCAGTGGGGACGGCAATCGTGTCTACCATCATGCAGTTTACCCAGCAGATTAGTTCTAAAACAACAGCTGCAGGCAAGTTGATTGATGGTGCACAAGCCGGGGTAATCTTTTTGCTTATTTTGGTAATTGTTGGTGTATACTTGCTCTATAAGGCCACTAAACCTGTAGAAAAAAAGGATTAACAATGAAGAGACTAGGATTGATTTTGCAGCGTGTTCAAAACACCTTTAACCGCAACCTTGATTCTTATGCCAGGAGTTTGGGCTTGACCGGGATGCAGATGCTGATTATTGAATATTTCACTTCTTTTGCGTCTCAACATGCAATCTACCAAAAAGACATTGAACGTGAATTTAATATTAGAAAGTCCACAGCAACTAATATTTTGCGTCTGATGGAACAAAAAGGTTTGATTGTTAAAAAGATTGATTCCCAAGATTCACGGTTAAAGGCAATTATGCTGACAGATAAGGCGATTGAACTTGAAGAAAAGATTACCGCTTACATTACTAATTCTGAAGAGAAGACTGCTCAAATACTGGGACAGAAAACTAAGACTGAATTGATGGCAAATTTGCAAAAGCTCAACGAAGCCTTGTCATAAAAATAAATCAATCTAAAACGCCAGTCGTTGTTAATTAAAGCAGCGACTGGCGTTTTGTTATGTCTTAAAAATTGACTATCGTTCATAATTTGGAGCTTTTTTGGTGATTTGGACATCATGAGGATGAGACTCGCGTAAACCAGCATTGCTGATCTTGACAAATTGAGCCTTGTCAATTAATTCATTAATTGCAGCTGCCCCCACATAGCCCATACCAGAGCGCAAGCCCCCAATAATTTGAAAAATAATGTCGGATACGTCGCCCTTATACGCAACTCTAGCTTCAACGCCTTCAGGCACGAGCTTGTTGGCTTCGTTCACGCCGCCTTGGAAGTAGCGGTCTGAAGAGCCATGGGCTTGGGCCATTGCACCTACTGACCCCATACCCCGGTATGTTTTATATTTCAGGCCATCGCTTTCAAAAATTTCTCCTGGTGCTTCGGTTGTTCCTGACAGCATGCTACCAAGCATAACTGCGTTGCCGCCAGCGGCAAGGCCCTTAACAATGTCACCGGAATACTTCATTCCGCCATCAGCAATAATCGGCTTGTGATATTCACGAGCTGCAGTTGCGGCATCGTAAATGGCTGTGACTTGCGGCACGCCCACTCCGGCAACTACACGAGTCGTACAGATTGAACCAGGACCGATGCCGACTTTGACTACGTCAACTCCGCTGTCAAAAAGTGCTCGTGCTGCATCGCCCGTTGCAATATTGCCAGCGATTAGGGTAACGTGAGGAAAGTGCTTGCGGATTTCTATGATTTTGCGCAAGACACCGGCGGAATGTCCATGTGCCGTGTCGATAACAATTGCATCTGCTCCATTTTCAAGGAGAGCCTCTGCACGGTCAAAGGTATCGCTGGTTACGCCAACGGCAGCAGCAACTAGCAGGCGGTGTTCTTTATCTACTGCGGCTTTGACAATATCAGTGGGAACAACTACGCTTTTAACATTGGATACTTCGCTGGCTTGAGCATTGATTGACATGTTTTTGTGAATTACGCCCAGACCACCTTGCAGGGCCATTGCAATTGCCATCGAACTTTCAGTGACAGTATCCATTCCAGCGCTAATTAGTGGGATCTTGAGCTTGAGGTTGGGGGCTAGTTCTGTTTTCAGATCAACTTCATTAGGTAAAACGTGACTCTCAGCGGGAATTAGTAAAACATCATCAAAGGTTAAACCTTCTTTAGTAAATTTTGTTGTCCAATTTGACAATTCCATGCACACTCCTTTGTAAATTCTTTGACTACAAATTTATTTTACTTTACTAGTGATTTCACTACTGGTCAAGGGAAGCAGGTAATAAAAGCAAAAGGTCGGTACCTTATTGGGCTTTATTCAGACTGTCGGCGAGATGGGCGTTATTATTGCAGCCTTGCTTTCTTCAGTGATCTTGCCCCGTTTTGGGTGGCGGGCATTGTTTTTACTGGGGTTGTTTCCAATTATCTTGGCCTTTTTTGTCAGGATGAATTTGAAGGAAAATCCAGATTTCATTATACATGCAAAAAAATGAAGAAGGAGAAGAAAAAAGTTCACTTAGGACAGCTATTTGCTACACCTAAAATTGCTTGGCAGACTTTTGCTATTATTATCATGGTGACGGTTGAAAATGGAGGCTATTACGGCTTGATTACCTGGCTTCCATCGATTATGCAAGAAAAGCTTAATGTGGGCGTAACCAAGTCCTCCTTGTGGATGATAATGACCATAATTGGTGTTTCTGTGGGATTAATTGTCTTTGGCAAGGTGCTTGACCACTTTGGCGAAATTTGGGCCTTTTCAATCTTTAATATTGGTGCTGCTATTTTTGTTTACACCATACTGATTGCTAAAGATGGACTGACTTTGCTATTAGCCACTACTTTTGTCGGCTTTTTTGCAGGAGCTACCTATATGGGCTTTGGCGTTATTGTCAGCAAGCTCTATCCGATGAGTATCAGAGATACAGCCAACAGTTTTATTATGAGTAGTGGCAAAGCAATTGGTGGTTTGGCATCAGTAGTCATTGGTTTTCTTTTAGATCATTCGACACTAATGATGATTATTGTTTTTTTGTCATCTATCTATGTGATCAGTACCTTGGCTTTGTATAGCATCACAAGTATAAGAAGACATGAATTTGATTAAGGAAGTAAACAAATGAAAAAAGATAAGTTACGTAAATTTATTGCTGGCTTGCCAAAGGCAGAGTTGCACGTGCATATTGAAGGGACGCTGGAGCCGGAACTACAATTTGAATGTGCTAAGAGAAACAACATTAATATTGGCGCTAAATCACCAGCTGACATTGATCATAGTTATGGATTTGGATTGCAAGAATTTTTGCGTGCATACTATAAAGGGATGAAGGTTTTGCTTACTAAGCAGGACTTTTATGAGCTAACTTGGTCTTTTTTATGCAAAATGGCGAAGAGCAATGTCAAGCACCTTGAAATGTTTTTTGATCCTCAAGCCCATACTAAGCGTGGCGTATCCTTTTCTACGGTGATTGAAGGTATTCACGAAGCAATTGTCGATGCGCGTGCATTGGGTCTTGATGCTCAGCTGATTATGTGTTTCTTGCGTGAAGAATCAGCCCAATCAGCTTGGCAAACTCTGCAAGCAGCTGAACCCTATCACAAAAAAGGTTGGATTTTGGGCGTTGGGCTAGACTCTGCAGAACATCACAATCCCCCACTAAAATTCATGTTGATATTTGCAGAAGCCAGAAGGCAAGGCTACTACCTCACGATGCATTGTGACCCCCAACAAGTTGACTCAGTAGATCATATTAAGCAGGCACTTGAAGTTATTGATGTTGACCGATTGGACCATGGCATGAACATCGTTGACGATGCTGATTTAATGACTTACTTGATTGATCAAAAAGTCGGCATTACTGCTTGCCCAATTGCCTACTTTTATACCCGTAAGGACATGGAAGAGGGTGCAATTAAGCGCTTATTTAATGAAGGTGCTTTGATTAGTCTTAATTCGGATGATCCTGCGTATAAGGGAAGTACTTATATCAATGATGTTTACTATCAATTTGCCCAAAAATGTGCCTGGGACAAAAAAGAATTGGTTCAGATTGCTAAAAATTCATTTATGACTTCCTGGATTAGTGATGAGGCCAAAAGAGTTTACTTGCAGCAAATCGAAGATTACGTGAAGAATTTCGAGTAGAATTAAGTTCCGGATTTAATGTCCTGATAGCATTGGTGGGAAACGCCAGTGCTATTTTTTGAGCTTTAGTGTTTACATATGTAAATTTTAGCGCTACACTGTAATTGGTTTACAGATGTAAACACTAAAGAAGATAATAAATTTTTGAAAGGGAGTTTTATCATGACTAAAATAATAATTTTACTTGCTGGTCTAGCACTTATCGCCTTTATTGCATGGTGGTTCTATGGTAGTCATGAAGTAGAGGCTAGAAAAGCTGCAGCAAGTGCAGGTGGTCAAAGTATTGACATCAAAGTTAAGGGCGGCTACTTGCCAGAAAAGGTAATCTTAAAGAAGGGAGTGCCAGCAACGCTTAATTTTAAACGGGTGGATTCATCTACTTGCTTAGACCATGTTGTCTTTTCAGATTTAGGCGTTAACGAAAAGTTACCGCTGAATCAGACAGAAACGGTCAAGTTTGATACTAGCAAGTCGGGCGAATATGAGTGGACTTGTGGCATGAATATGTTTCATGGCAAGGTAATCGTTAAGTAACTATTATTAAGGAGAACAAACTAAAGTGAAAACTACTACGCGTTTTTGGGTATCGCTGGTATTGGCTCTACCCATGCTGGTAGAAATGATAGTCCACCCCATAACTGGTTGGATGTTTCCGGGTGGTGCCTGGACAATGTTGGTGTTAACAACAATTATCATGTTGACGTCAGCCAAGCCCTTTATAAGCAGTTCTTGGTCAGCTTTTCTCAAGCACCATTCAAACATGGATACCTTGGTGGCACTGGGTACGCTAACGGCTTATCTTTACAGTATTTATGCCATGTTCACAGGCAGGCCGGTCTTTTTTGAAAGTGCTGCTTTTGTCATTACCTTCGTTTTGCTTGGACAAGTATTAGAAGAAAAAATGCGTAGTAATGCCTCCAGTGCAATGAGTAAATTACTGAATCTTGGTACAAAGAAGGCTCTAGTCAAGCGCGGTCAAGCCTTTGTTGAGCTGCCAATTGATCAGGTGGTAAAAGGCGATTTGATCCAAGTTAAGCCCGGTCAAAAAATTCCAGTTGATGGCAGAATCGTTTCTGGGATATCCAGTATTGACGAGTCGATGGTGACCGGAGAAAGCATGCCGGTGACCAAAAAAACGGATGATGAAGTTATTGGTGCGACCATTAATCAGGCTGGTTCTTTGGTAGTTGAAGCCGAAAATGTAGGCAGCAAGACCATGCTGGCGCAGATTATTGAAATTGTCAAAAAAGCACAAAACAGTCATGCACCAATTCAAAACCTAACCGATCAGGTCTCTAGCATCTTTGTTCCTGCGGTGTTGATTATTGCACTCTTAACCTTTATCATCTGGTATGTTTTTTTGAATAAAAGTTTGCCAACTGCCTTGATTTTTGCGGTTTCTGTGATGGTGATTGCCTGTCCCTGTGCACTTGGCCTGGCCACGCCAACTGCGTTGATGGTGGGGACTGGTCGCGGAGCCAAGATGGGGATTTTAATCAAAAATGGCGAGATTTTAGAGTCAGCCAACAATCTGGATGCGATCGTGTTTGACAAGACAGGTACGATTACTGAAGGCAAGCCACAGGTAACTGACATTGTAGGTGACAAGGAGACTGTTTTGCAGTATGCTGCTAGCTTAGAAAGTTTGTCCGAGCATCCGCTTGCACCAGCAATTTTAACCGCAGCAAGAAAGCAGGAAATAGCATTGCTGCCAGTGGATAAATTTCAAGCTGTAGGAGGTCAAGGCATTAGTGGTTATGTTAGTGGGCAAAGCGTTTTTGTAGGTAGTTTAAGAGAAAATGATTCTTGGACAATCAATTCAGATATAGCTATTAGACTAGCGGCTTTGCAAAGAGAGGCCAAAACTGTGGTAGTGGTAGCAACTAATAAGGTAGTAATCGGTCTGCTTGCTATTCAAGACACTCCCAAATCCAGTGCCCAAGGAGCAATTAGCACACTTAAGAAGCAGGGCCTAGAGACAATCATGCTGACTGGTGATAATGAGCAGGTTGCCCAGTCAATTGCACGCCAAGTTGGTATTGACCAAGTGATTGCAGAAGTTCTGCCAATCGACAAGGCTGATGCAATTAAACACTTGCAAAAGAGCAAAAAAGTAGCCTTTGTTGGGGATGGCATTAATGATGCTCCGGCTCTGACCCAGGCTGATGTTGGCATTGCAATGGGATCAGGGACAGATGTTGCAATTGATGCTGGTGGTATTGTCCTTATCAAAAACAATTTGGAAGATGTTGTAAAGGCATTAAAGTTGAGTCAGAAGACTTTTCAGCGAATTAAGCTGAACCTCTTTTGGGCCTTCATCTATAATGTTTTGGGTATTCCTGTTGCGGCTGGCCTTTTTGCCGGAATTGGCCTAACGCTCAGTCCTGAAATCGCAGGCTTGGCAATGGCTTTCAGCTCTTTGTCAGTTGTTACTAGCTCTGTTTTATTAGGAAAAGTCAAAATTTAAACCATGAAAAGAGCAGTCGAATTCATTCGACTGCCCTTTTTGCTTTGTCTGTGTGACCTAGCAAACCATATTTTGTTGGTTGATTTTACAGTTAATTGTACTTGTGCTGCCTGGTCTGCAAGACACGCTTGATTTGCAAAACATAGGCTATTAGCCCAACAAGTAGCCAAATCGCTGTGACCCAAAAGCTATTAGCCAAATGAGCGTGGCCAAATTTGATCAAGTTAATAGGTTCGGAAAAGGGAAAGAGTTGGGCTATTCTTGTTAGCCAAGTTGGATAAGCAGAAATGACCACTAATACGCCAGCTGCTAAACTCATTATTGCTTCTACAAAGTTTGCCAAGAAATAGGGGTCATTCATTTGCCAACTGATGGCCCAAGAACTAAAGCCTAATACTAGTCCAAACAAGCATAATAAAGGTAGGGTTAGGATTACGCGTTCAATCAATATCAAAGGAGCGCCAAAGAGTACGGCTAGCAACAAGTTAGTTGCAGCTAAGGCTAGACCAGCTGTGAGAGCTGTTAAAGCCTTGCTCAACCAGTATCTAGGACTGAAGGGACGTTTAGCAATTATTTCATAGTCAATGCCTAGATAAGCATCATAGATTAGCGATTGAGAGATTGTGCTCAATGACAATTTAGCAGCGTCAATTGCAATAGACGCTAGGACAACATACCAATTAAATTGGCCAGTATACTGGGCATCAATCAACACTAACAAGGCCATGTCAATGATTGGGGCAATGAAAAAGTAAACTAAAATTGTGCGCCAATTTGATAAAAAGGATAATGAGGAAAATTGAGTTCTAAGCATTAGATTATGTTTAATTCTCCTTCCTGACGAGCTAGCTGGTTGATTTTCTTAACCATAAAAGTAATCATCCAAAGCCAAATGAGCATGCTGGATAAATAGGCAGGCCAATAAAAAGTGGTGTTACTACCGGTCAAACTAGCAACTGGCGTCGTCATCGGAATTATCCATTGAGAAACGTTAGTCAAAGGCCTTAAGAAACTTGTGTTGCCAAAAAGCCCTGATAGCAAGACAATGGGTGTCCCAATCAAAGTTTCATAAGTAATTGCATTGGGCGTCAATGTAAAGAAGGAGGCAATGAAAATCCCCATCGTTGCCATTGCAATCCAAAGCAAAAGGATGGTCAGGACCAGTTTGCCAGTAATCATTCCAGTGGCTACTCCTAAAATTTTAGCCGCCAGCCAAGCTAGTGGAAAAGCTGCTAGACCATAAGTAGAAGCAGGAAGCAATAAGGCGATTAGGGATAAGCGCTCATCATAAACGCTATTGATTAAGTAAGGCAGAGTACCTTTTGCTCGTTCAAAACCAATACTGCCAGCAGCACTAGTACACGAGGACCACATGCCAAAAACTGCGCTTTGGATCCAAACACTGGGATTGTTTAAGCTGTGGTTGGCATAAGCCAGTGTGTACTGCACCAAAAAAATGGACAGGGTGCTTGTGAGCGTTAAAAAAACAAAGTATTGGTCGGACAAGTACTCTTTAAAATGAAAATAAAAGAGGCGGAGGAATCTCATCTTACTTCCTCCGTAACTTTGGTGCTAAGGCTAGGTATGATTCTTCCAGCGTAGCTGGTCGATCAATATGTGTTACCTGCGATTTTTGGACAATATCAGCTACTGTTCCAGTTGAAAAGATACGACCAGATCCGATTAAAATAATGTTGTCAGCCAGAGCCTCAACTTCGGACATGGTATGGCTAGTCAGTAGAATACTGATGCCTAAGTCTGCCAGCGTTTTAATAGTATCGCGCAGGCTTTGAGCAATTTCAACGTCCAGTCCGCTGGTTGGCTCATCAAGCAAGAGCAGCTCGGGATTGCCCAGGAGCGCTCGTGCAATGTGAAGTCTTTGGGTCATGCCCTTGGAAAATTGCCCTACTTTTTTATTTGCAACATTGCTTAAAGTGACGATTTCAAGCACACGGTCAATTTCTACTCTTTGCTGACGGTAAGGAACGCGAGCTAAATCGGCAAAGAAAGCCAGGTTCTGCCTAGCTGTTGCCCGACGATAAAAGCCCAAGTCGCCACCAAAAGAAACACCCATGCGGGGATGTTTGCCAATTCCAATAATATTTTCGCCATTGAGCAGGACTTGGCCGGCATCAGGCAATAAGTAACCACCAATAATTGAGACAATTGTCGTTTTGCCAGCACCATTGGGCCCTAGTAACGAAACAATCTGTCCCTTGGCAATATTAAAAGAGATATCAGCTAAAGCATGAAATTCTTTGCTTTGACTGTGATATGTTTTTTTGAGATGTTTGACTTCTAATATGTTCTCCAAAATAATTCTCCAAAATTAAATGTAAGCAGCCACTATAAGGAAGGGTGGCAATCGTATATTTACAGGTTAATTTGAAGATCCGTTGGGTTGACATTAAATCTACAATTAATATAGCATAATTTATACATTGTGTTAATCTATATTTAATAACAAAAAATATTGATTAATCTTCTTTCAATTAAAGGAGAGGGACATGGAACTTGGTTTAAATACTTACGAAAGACACTTCCCAGTTGATCGGCAAAAAACTTTAGGTCGAATTGCACTTAATGCAGCAAATATGTACAAGGTTATGCACCTGGATGGCAGTGAAAATACTGCCGTTCCCAAGCGGCGAGAGTAGCAAACAACCCAAAATACCTTAATGCCAAAACAACCAAAAAATTATCACGTAAAAAAACGAGTAAGCAGCAGGCTATTAGCAAGCGGCATTACCGCAAGCCAACTATGTAAATTTTTTTAGTTAGACTAAGGAGCGAACAATGACTTCATTTTCTCATTTGCAGGAACTAACAATTGGTCCAGTTACGCAGAACCAGCCAATCAAGTTAGTAGCCTATGATCCAGCTTGGCCAGAGCTATTTCAAGTTGAAAAGAACAAAATCACTAAGGCTCTGGGTTCTGAAGCACTCAAAGTGGAGCATATCGGATCAACTGCAGTTCCTGGACTCAGTGCCAAGCCCATTATCGATATTTTACTGCTGGTTCCAGATCCTGCTAACGAAAAGGAATACATGCCCCAGCTTGAAAAAGCAGGCTACACTTTACGAATTCGCGAGCCTGATAGTGAAGAACACCGAATGTTCATTGGAAGTAAACAGCAGCTGCATATTCACGTTTACGGACTCAATAGCCAAGAAGCCAGTGACTTGCTGCTTTTTCGTGATTGGCTGCGCTTAAATAGAGCTGACCGCGAAAAATACCAAGCAATAAAGATAAAATTGGCAGCTCAAGCCTGGCATACAGTGCAAGATTACGCAGATGCCAAGGGCCCAGTAGTTGCAGAAATCAAAGCACATGCTAGAAATCACTCTTGCTTGTAAAAGCAGATTGACGGGCTTTAAAAAGATGGCTAAACTAGATGATTAGAATAAGTCGAGTATAAATTTAAATGAGAAAGAAGTGGATTTATGTTTTTTACTTCGTTAGCTAGTGCTTGCGGTATACATAGACGAAACAAAAACTAGTTCCTGTTTGTATTTAAATAATGGCAAGTAAAAAAGCTAATTGGAAGTTTCGATTTCCAATTGGCTTTTTTGATAGTTAAAATTGGCCTGATTTAATCATTTAGTCAACTGACTTTAGTGCTTCAAGCATGTCCAAGTTTTTCAACTTTTTATTGACAATGAAGCCAAGAGCGATGGTAATGATGCCGATGACTCCCAGTGGCCACAAGAAACTTGATGGTGACAATGCTGGATTGAACATAACATTGTCAGGTGGCACAACTGCCAAAATATAGCGGTAGAGCAGGTCACCGGTCAAATAGCCGACTAATATGCCAATGCCTGTTAGCAAGATGGTCTCACGGTAGATATACATGGTAACTTCGCCATCATAGAAACCTAGTACCTTAATCGTCGACAATTCACGAATTCGTTCTGCGATATTAATGTTGGTTAAATTGTAAAGAATAACAATAGCAAGCAGGCCAGCTACAATAATGAGGACAACCATGATCAAGTTAAGGGACTGGACTACTACGTCAAGCTCTTGACTAATAGCGGTATTTTGGACTACACCTGCTACACCATCTTGAGTCATAAAATGGGCAGCCATTCGCTTGGTATTTTGCTTACTGCCGTTTTTCAAGTTAACTAAGTGAGCATTGGTTTGGTAATTCCGCTGAAAAACCTGCTTGTATTGCTTACGGTTCATAAAGGCAAAGTGTCCCATGTACATTTCGGTAATTCCAGCAACCTTCATCGATCGTTGGTGATTGTTTTGATCAATTAGAGTAATCTGGCCACCTTCCTGGACTTTGAGCAGGTTGGCCAGTCGCTCTGAAATGATTACGCCGTCATTAGTAAGCGCAAGGGTACGTTTACTACGACGATTATTTAAGTGGACGTACTGATCGAGCTTCTTGCTAGAACGCGGTACGATTAGGGTAATGGCTTGGGTGTCACCTGTTTTGCCCACAGTCTTGGTCAAAGATTCATAGTAAATTGGCGAAGCAGACTGAATATCTTGTCCGTGCAGCTTTTCATTAAGAGTCTTTTCCTGCTTGGGCGTAATTGGCGTCTTGTCTGCCACAATCATGTTGTAATGAATCAAGTCAGAAAACTGGCGGTTATTCATCGTACTGATTGAATTTTTAACTGCAAAACCAGCAAAGAGCAAAGTGGCGGCCCCACAAACACCAAAGATGGTCATTAGCATGCGCTTCTTATAGCGAAATAGGTTGCGTGCGGTAACTTTGTGGGTAAAGCTCAGATGGTTCCAGATGAAGGGGATTTTTTCGAGCAGGATTGATGAGCCTGCTGCTGGCGGCTTAGGCAGAAGCAGGGCAGCAGGTTTTTCTCGAAATTCGCCCTTAGCGGTCAAGTAGGCAGGCAGAACCGAGCTAATCAAGGATAAGACCAGAGCAATCAGGCTGATTTGCCAGTGAAAATGTTCTTCAATCGGCGGGATAGTCAGGGATTTGTAATACGCATGGTAGACGATTTGGGGTATCAAGGTATGGCCCAGGAAGATGCCGATCAAGGTGCCAATAGTACCCGAAAGAAAACCATAAAAGACAAACTTATTAATAATGACATGGTCATCATAGCCCAGTGCTTTAAGGGTGCCTGAATTGATCCGTTCTTCGTCGATGAAGCGATTCATAGTTGTGAAGGTAACTAGGGCTGCAACGAAATACATGAAGATAGGAAAAACCTTAGCCAGATCTTCAACTACTTGTGCAACAGTCGTATAAACGAGGTTGCCTTCACCACCTGGAACTTCGCGCCGGTTGTAAACACTGTAGGAAGGACGGGGCATCTGTTTGAGTTGGTCTTTTATTTTGGCAATTTCATTTTCGCCTGCCTTAATCTTGGCAGTGGCTTGGGAAGACTTATCCTGCAGCATTTGCTTTTGACCCTGCAGGACTCTTGCTTTTGCTGCTAGTTGGGCTTGGGTTTGCTGCAAATTGTTTTTCAGCTCAGGTGAAGCTCCTTTACCTTGAGCGGCTTGCTTTGCAAAAAGTTCTTTTTGCAGAGCAAGTTGATTTTCAGCACTTTCAAGTTGCTGCTGGGCAAATTGTATTTTTTGACGTGCTTGGCTTAACTTTTTTTCTTGTGGGCGCAATTTTTGCATTATTGCGTTATTGATCCGGTCTTGCCGCTGGTTAGCATTCTTTTTTAAGTCAGCTTGCAAGTCTTTTTTATGGAAGCTGACTTTGCTGGTATATTCTTTGCTGTATGAATCTAGCCCGCGCAGATTCCGGTATGTCAGGTTAGCCATCGTGTAGACTTCATGGTGGAAAGCTGCAGGCATGACGACAGCATAGCCTTTGAGTTCGCCTGTGCCACTATTGCTTTGGCCTAGGTTAACGTTTGACAAGATCTGACTAGAGCAGACAAAGCCAACAATCTTGAAAGTTTTGTGCCTGAGCAGGGTAGAACTCAAAATGTTTTTCTTTTCCGTAAAACTAACGTGTTGCCCAATCTGATAACGATTATGGTAGTGGTCAGCTAGGGCAACTTCATCAATTTGCTGGGGCAAACGTCCTTGTCTGACTTCGTACTTGCCAATTGTTTTAGGCTTTGAAAAAATGCGAAAACTTTCGTGGCTGTTTTTCAAGACAGTGTCGGTCATATAACCGAATTCGACTTTTTGAATGCCCTTTGCCTGTCTAATTACTTTAGTATCGTCATGATCAAAGCCATAATTGCCAATCACAGTCAGGTCCGCTGTGTTTAATCTTTGGGCGTAGTGGTTGCCGGTGGCCCGCATATCAGGACCAGTAACGAACAAACCCACTAGGGCAAAGGCTCCAATCATCATTAATCCCATAATCGATAGGAACTGGCCCTTAGTATGCTTAATTGATTGCCAAAAATCTTTCCAAATTATCTTATTCATGATTGGGCCTTCTTTACCACTTGATAGTGGCGATATCAGCTGGCTGGGCGTTTTGTTCAATTTTGGTGACCTGTCCGTCATGGAAATGAATTACTCGGTCAGCAATCGGGGCCAGGGCTCCATTGTGGGTGACGATTACCAAAGTTGCGCCGCGCTTACGGCTCATATTGGCAATCGTTTTGAGGACACTCTTGCCAGTGTGGTAGTCAAGAGCACCAGTCGGCTCATCGCAGAGCAGGATCTTGGGATTTTTGGCTACTGCTCGCGCAATTGCTACTCGCTGCTGCTCGCCTCCGGAGAGCTCGGCTGGAAAGTTGTTGATTCGATTTTTAAGGCCCACGTCTACCAATGCTTGAACTGGGTCAAGTGCGTCAGAAACAATTTCAGAGGCTAATTCAACGTTTTCCTTGGCGGTCAGGTTCTGAATAAGGTTATAAAATTGAAAAACAAAGCCAATATCAAAACGACGAAAGCTAGTTAGCTGGCGCTTGTTGTACTGAGCAATGTTTTGCCCGTCAACGATGACATCGCCAGAGCTGTTGGTGTCCATGCCACCAAGAATATTTAGCATGGTTGACTTGCCCGCGCCCGAAGCACCTAAAATGATGGCTAATTCGCCCTTTTCAATTGAAAAGCTCACATCATTATTGGCAAGAACCTCGGTATCGCCAGTTTGGTAACGTTTAAAATTGTGGCGTACATCAATATAACTCATGAAAATTCATTCCTTGTCTATAAAAATATAAAAAGCTTAATCCATTCGGTTTAAGTAGTCTTCAAGCACCTGCAACACGCCCATGTCATTGTTGCTGGGTGCTTCGTACTTAGCAATTTGCTTTAGTCGCTCGTCACCATTCTTCATTGCATAGCTATAGCCAGCCAGTTCAAGCATTTCCTTATCGTTCATCCCATCACCAAAGGCAATCAGTTCTTCGGGTTTAACGTCAAAGTAGCGCAGAAAATATTTAATGCCCTGTCCTTTATTGACGCCAGATGGCATCACATCGATATTGTCAAAGCCGCTGGTCGTGCAGTGGATGCATTCAGCATTAGATTGGTTGAACTGCTTTTCCAGTGTTTCGGCTAGCTCAGAGGAGCAGTTTAGCGTCAGCTTGGTTAAGTTGTCGCTGGTGGGGATGTCCGCTAGGTTGGCAATTTCAACGATATTAGGGTAGAAAAAGTGCATGAGACTTTTGAAGCGAATCGGAGCCGTTTTATTGATATAGGAACGGTTAAGACCACTAGCCGCAATGCGGATTTCCGGATAGTTAGTTTGAATGAAGTTGATTAGTTTAGCACCAGTTTTATAGGTAAACACATGGCGCACGATAATGTTGTTGTCTTGAGTTAGAATTGAGCCATTATCGGCAACAATATCAATCCGGTCCAAGAATTCATAAAAGTCTTGACGCAGACGCGACAAGGGTCGACCACTAGAAACAATGAAGTGGACGTGTTGCTTGCGCAAGGCGGTCAAGACCTTTTCGAAACGTTGGTGGTCAAACTTTTTATTGTCATCTTCAAAGGTGCCGTCCATGTCAATTGCAACAGCCTTAAAAGGAATAGATGTCATTTTGCTCTCCTTATTTGCTTTACTACCATCCATTATATAGTAGATAGAATAATTTGGGGATCAAATGCAAAAACAGATCCATGAATTATCATGAATCTGTTCAATCAATTTGCCAATTAATTTTGTACTTGGCCAGGCTTTCTTCTGCCAACCAGCCAGCATATCAAAATTGCAATAAGCGTTTCACCAATAATAAGTGCAATATTTAAGCCTAGGTGTACTTGCCCTAAAGTTATACTTTGGCCACCCAACACTTTGTTTTGTTCACCCAAGTACAGGTCAAAAATAATGGAGCCGATGACCAAGGCAAACATAACTGTCCATTGTCCGCGGCTAAATGCAATACCGTATTTTTCCTCGCGGCGTCTGATGCTTGGTAAAATTGCTCCTAAGCCAATCAGGACTACAACTGCAATGATGTTGATGATTAATTCATACCACCAGTAACCACTGAATTGTTTTATATCCTGCGGGGCGATACCAAGAATAGTAGCCACCGCTGTAACTACCAAGAGCAAGAGACCAGCGAGGTAGCCGACCTTGTCATTTTTCAGAAAAACATAGTCAGATGGGAATTTTTGTGGATTTTTGCGAATTTGCATAAAGGAAAAGAAGATCCAGCAGGTAACGCCCGGTGAGATGATACCATTCAAGTTGAGCAACCAATTGAAGATGTCGTTCATGTCCGGCAAAAAGATTCCCAGTAGCATAATAAAGGCTGACAAGGCAACGGTTAAGATGTAGCCATTGATGGGCAGGCCGTTCTTGTCTTTTTTCTGTAAAAATTGCGGCATATACTTGTCACCAGTATCGGAAATCAACATCCGGGTCATGGCATCAAGCAAGACGGCTAAAAGGGCAGCGTTGTAAAAGACAGAAGTCCAGGCCCAAACATAAAGCAAGGTTTTGCCCATGCCATATTGGTGGCCAACCATGTCAAAGACGTAGTACGCTCCGTTCATTTTCAGATCGTTGGGGATGTGGTAACTGTTGAAGTAGATTCCTAAAGCAAAGGAGCCAAAAACAGTCAGAAAAATCGTCATTAGTGCTAGGGCAACCATGGCCTTAGGAAAGTCTGACTTAGGTTTTTTCATCTTGGTTACGTAAGGCGCCACTAATTCACAGCCGTTGAGAGCAAAAATCAACATAGCGATTGTGGTCCAGTAGTGCATGTTGAAGTTGGGAATTAAGGTATGCCAGGTAAAGGGCTGGGTAGCCATATGGCCACCTGACTTGGCCAGACCTAAGAAGGCCAAAAAGACAAACATCAATGTCATAATCAGCATTAACCCACCCCCAATGGTAGAAAGAATTTCCATTGAATGGGAGAAATAATGCTCAATAATGATAAAGACGATAAACATGGTAAAAGTTAAAAGCGCAAACTTAGTGTTGGTAATTTGACTTTGAAACTTTTCTGACCCTGTCAGTGCCCAGCCAATGTCGACAATGATCTCGTTAGCTGAATCAACGGCGTAAGGAATCGAGGCTGCCCAGTATGTCCATGCAGTAAAGTAGCCCAAGAATTCACCGTTTGTTCCGCGGACCCAGGATGAAAGACCGCCGCCTTCATCATGGAAGACTGATCCAAGCTGCCCCACCATCAATGAATATGGAATAACGTAGAAGATACACATGATGATCCACGAAGTGACAACAGGCATCCCCTGATTTTGAAAATTGTACATGATGTCGTCGAGACCGATCACGGTACAAAAAGCCATCAGGGTCAATACGGGCCACGAAAGATATTTTTTAGTTGAATTAATTTCCTCCACGATACTTTCTCCTTTTAAAATAATTGCAATATATATTCTACTAATTAATGGTTCTGCTGACCAGAGCAAAGTTAGAATTAATGGCTGCAAAAGCGAAGCAAAGTGTAGTTGCAAGGCTTAGCCTAAATTTGCATAAATGACTGCTAGTATTGAATTTTGTGTGTCTGTGCGTTAAGATTAAAACGTTAATATCTTAAATAAAGAAAGAAGGATTCTTATGTCAGGACATTCAAAATGGCACAATATTCAAGGCCGCAAGAATGCGCAAGACGCAAAAAGAGGTAAAATTTTCCAAAAATTATCCCGTGAAATCTACATGGCTGCAAAAAATGGTGGTCCTGACCCTTCTGGGAATCCTAACTTGCGAATGGTGATGGACAAAGCCCATGCCAACAACATGCCCAAGTCCAATATTGACCGTGCAATCAAGAAGGCCGAAGGAAACTCGGAAGAGCACTATGATGAAATTACTTATGAGGGTTATGCACCCGGTGGTGTTGCGGTATTCGTTGAAGCCTTAACTGACAACAAGAACCGGACAGCTTCTGCAGTGCGCGTTGCCTTCACTCGTAATGGTGGCTCGCTTGGTGCAACGGGTTCAGTCGCATACATGTTCAATCGGCGCGGTTACATTGTCATTGACCGGGCAACAACTGATGCTGATGAAGACCAGATGCTTTTGGATGTAATGGATGCTGGTGGCGATGACCTGCAAACAAGTGATGATGCCTTTGAAATCTATACTGATCCAAAGCAATTTGCCCAGGTTCGTGATGCCTTGGAAAAGGCAGGCTACAAACTAGCTAACGCTGAATTAACGATGATTCCAGCCAATACTACTCCAGTGCCTGAAGACAAGAAGGAACAGTTTGCCAATCTGGTTGACATGCTGGAAGACGATGAAGACGTGCAAAACGTTTATACTGCAGCAGCTGACGAAGATTAAAGCATAAATAGCCACACGTAAAATCACCCAATGATTTGGGTGATTTTTTTGTGCTGCTTTTGTTCATTGCAGCTGTCTTCCATAATTAAGATGAAATCAACTAGCGAATGCAAATAAACATTTTGCGAAGAATTTTCATTCTTTTTGCGTACTTAATATTAGCAGCAAAAAGGAGGAATTCTATGCGGGTTAAAGAAGTTGTCAGTTCATTAATTGAAGATGCGATTGGGCTACATGCAAGCGATATATTTTTCTTATTGCATGGGTCCAAGGAAATAGTCAATTTTCGTGTGCTAGAAGGAATTGTTAAACAAGCTGAATTTGGGGTCAATGAAGGCAATGAGATTGTAAATTATTTAAAATTTGCAGCGCAAATGGACATTGCGGAGCACCGCCGGCCTCAAGTAGGTGCTTTTGAGTACCAATATGATAACGATAATTATTACCTGCGCTTGTCCAGTATTGGTGACTTTACTGACAGTGAGTCACTGGTTATCAGGATTATCTACCGAGTAGAGTCAGGCAACTATTTTTTTGACGAGCAAGTAGAAAAGCTGCGTGGCTTAACTAGTAAACGGGGGTTAATTATCACCAGTGGGCCAACTGGATCAGGCAAAACGACTACCATGTACAAGCTGGCCAAGTTTGTTGGTCAAAACCAAATGGTAATGACAATTGAAGATCCAGTCGAAATTCATGAAGGTGCTTTTTTGCAGACACAAGTCAACATGGAGGCAGACATCACATATGCGCGCTTGCTTGAGGCCGCACTACGGCACCGTCCAGACATTTTGATCATTGGAGAGATCAGAAATGCAGCAACTGCACGGCTAGCTGTGGATGCCGCTTTGAGTGGGCACTTGGTCTTTGCTACTGTCCATGCCAAGAGCACCCTCCAAACAATTTCACGATTGGAAAGCCTACATATTACTGCAAATGAACTGAGTAATTGTCTCACTGCAATTTGCTATCAGCGACTTTTGCCAACCGGAAAAAGCTTTGCCTGTCTAATGGACATTGCTAGTGGGGAGCTATTGCAAGACAGTATTGCTCAAGAAACGCGTGGAAATTACGTTGATTGGAATGACCACCTGCTTGATTTAAGGAAAAGGGGTGAAATTAGTGCGCAAGTATACGAGCAATTCCAAGAAGGATAAGTTTAGCAGCCAGGAACAGCTGAACTTTCTTGATTACCTACAAAACAGTCTGTCCAACGGCTTTTCACTTAATGCGAGCCTGGAATTAATGCCGATTTTATGGCCCAAACGCAAAGGCGTGATTAAAAAATTAAGTGAGCAAATTCAAAATGGCAAAAGTCTTGGAAGCGAAATGGTTAAATTGGGTTTTTCTAAAACAATTACAACTCAAATAGATCTGGCAATGGAACAGGGCAGCTTGGTTGAATGTTTATCACAGCTTGCTACTCTAATTCGCCTAAAGGACGAACAAATTAAGAAGTTAAAAGCCGAACTTTCTTATCCGGTAGTACTGGCTGCAATGATGATGGTCTTATTGATATTTATGCAGACCTTTGTTTCCAACCAATTTGCTGGAACAGGTGAACATAGTGGCGACATCATGCTTTTGGGCCTGTTGGGACTAGCTTTTTTGTTCATGTATTATATTGTCCAAGTACTGACTCTGCTAAAAAAGCAGGATTATTTTGCCCTCAAGAAGTTGGCTCGTTATCCCTTAGTTGGTCCCTTAATTCGGCTTTATGTGAAATACTTACTGGTATATGACGTAGGATTGCTGCTAGCTAGTGGTTTTTCACTGCAAAAAATGTGTGAGTATGCTGCTCGGCAAGAAAAGGATTCATTGCAGCAGTATATTGGAGCTGAAGTAGGTGAGCAATTAGCAGCGGGAAAAAACTTAAGCGAAATAATTAAAGCAGAAGACTTTCTTCCGGATGAATTGCTGCTTTTGCTGCAAACAGGGCCCAGCAAGAATGACTTGAGCACACGCTGCATGCTGTTGGGACAAACGCTGTTTTCCGACCTTGCTGGCAAGATTGAAAAGCTAATAGTTAACGTCCAGCCCTTTTGTTTTATTTTAATTGGTCTGGGAATTATTGGAATGTATTTAAAGCTGCTACTGCCAATGTATACAATGATGCAGCAAATTTAAACGAGGTGGTTCAAGATGAAAAAGAAAATGAAAAAATATTTATTGAATATAATTGCCAAAAGCAGGAAGGCTCAGGGGTTCACCTTGATTGAAATGGTGGTCGTGGTTGCAATCGTAGTCATGTTGCTATTGATTATTGCCCCTAACTTGACTAAGCAAAAACAAAGCGCTGGGGAAAAGACTGACAGTGCATTTCAGACTACACTGCAAACACAAGTTAATTTATATGAAGATGACAAGGATCGTAAGGGTAAGGAAATTAACTTCAAGAACATGTTTGATGACGGCTACTTAACTAAAAGACAACTAGAAAAGTCCAAGAAATATACGGTAAATAACGGTGTGGTCGAAAAGAGCTCAAAATAGGCCTAAAGTGGTCGGCTTTACTGTATTAGAGATGGTAATTACTTTGACCATTGCGGTCAGCTTATTAATGCTTGGAACGGTGCAGCTCGGGACCTATAGAGAGAAATTAATATTAAATAATACAACGCAGGTTATCAAGAGTTCACTTGAACAAGCGGCCAGGATTTCAACAATTCGCCACGAACCTGCATTAATCAGGTATTATCCGGCTACAAATAAAATCATTATTACTGGAAATGATTATCAGCGCACGCTCAAAATTGACGCGGCTGTGCAAATTTACAATTTGTCCAGTCTAAGAATTTCAGATAATGGTTCTATACCGCCGCACACAATTGTAGTTACCAATCATAAAAATACTAAAAAAGTTAAGCTGCAGATGACGTGGGGACGTGCAATAGATGGTAACGAATAAATTAAAGGGTTTTTTAATGATGGAAAGTCTGCTTGCACTGGTTCTAGCAATCTTGGGCATAACAGTGATGGCTTTAATTGTTGGCGAAAGCAGAACAACCGAGAAAACAATTGAATTGAAAACAGACCGCGCATATGCTTGGCACGTGATGAAGAAGAATGATTTAAAGCAAATCAAAGTTCATGACCGGATTTACCAGCCTGTGGGTGAAAAGAGTGTTTACGATGCGACTGAAAAAGCAACCTATCAAGTCAAAAATTAGTGGATTCATGATAGCTGAGGCGGTGTTTTCGGTTTTTATAACTGTGCTAGTAGTTGTGCTCTTGCAAGGCTTAATAAAAAGTCTGACTACAGCAGATCAAAGCAGTCACCGAACAGATGATCTAGTGTTTGCTTACGTGCAATTCAATCGCTTTTTAAGGGATGGTAAAAATAAGAGAGCCTATGCTTTTCCTAAGGGGTCGAATTCGCGGCAGGCAGCCGTGATTAAGGTGGATAAGAATGACCGCGAAAAGATGTACCTGTTAAAGCCATATAAAAATATGATTCGGGTTACTACTCCAGAAGGCGGTCACATGCCACTTTTGCTCAACGTCACGCAAGCACGCTTTGCTACTAAAGATGGCCAGATCAAAATCCAGGTGACTGAAAAAGATGGCCGCAATTCAGAAATTTATTTTAAGTTGGATGCCAAACCAAAGGAGAAGAGTAAAGATGAAACCAAGAAGGCCATTAAAGGTAAAAGCTAGCGCCTTATTAAGCAGTGTGCTAGTGCTAGCCACGTGTTTAATTTTATTGCAGTTTTACCAGGCCATCTACCAAGACAGCATGCAAAACAATTTACTATTAATTGAATACCTACTTAACAATTGATTTGCTTGCGCTGACTGCCTTATTTCTATTAAAATGTTTAAGAAGATAAGGGAGATAAGCAATGGATAAAATTGAAGAACTGTTTAATAAATTTTTGGACTGTGTGACTTGCCTGCAAGACGCTTTGAATGTGTCATTTAGCCAAGCGCTGACCGAGACCTTTGACAACCTTGAAAAAGGTCAGATCAAGGTTGAAATGGGTGCACCGGATAAAGCAACCGTTGAAAAGCTAAGCAAAAAGTATGCTGAGTTAAATTATAATGAATTGCCGCCAAAAGTCAGGGTGCAAATTTACACTTATTTGACACTTAAGGCCGTTAATGAAGATGCTTTAGACGTTAACCAGATGCCAACGCCCCCAGTAATATCGACTGTTATCGCGCTTTTTATGCAGAAATTGCTGCCAAATGACAGTATTACAGTCGTGGACCCGGCAATTGGTACCGGAAACTTATTGTTTGCAGTTGTGAATCAATTAAAGAATGCAAACCACACTAAGGTGGACTATCAGCTTAAGGGAATTGATAATGATGAGGAAATGCTCAATCTGACTGATGTGGGCGCACATTTAAACAAGCTGGACATTGACTTGTATTGTCAAGATGCTCTAACTCCATGGCTCTTTTCCAATCCTGATGCAGTGGTTGCTGATTTGCCTGTTGGTTACTATCCAATTGATGAAAATGCAGCCAACTTTTCTACCAGAGCTTCCAAGGGGCACTCTCTGGCGCATCTCTTATTTATTGAACAGATTATTAAGAACCTCAAGCCGGCTGGCTATGCCTTTTTGGTTGTCCCACAAGCAATTTTGTCTGGGAAAACGGCCAGCGATTTTATGCCATGGCTGTCTGAAAAAGTTTTCCTTCGTTCAATCATTGAGCTGCCCGATAATTTATTCCAAAACAAGTTTAATCAAAAGGCAATTTTGATCTTTCAAAATCATGGTGAAAATATCAATAGTAGCGAAGTTATGCTCACAAAGTTGGACACATTTAAGAAAGAAGAAGACCTAATTAAGCTTAATGTTAAACTGAATGAGTGGTATACTAAAAACATTCATTAATTTGTGAAAAATAAAAATTGTGTGTACGGAGGAAAGTAATTTATGAAAAAAGTTTTAGCGATTAACTCAGGTAGTTCTTCTTTCAAGTATAAGTTGTTTGCCTTGCCAGAAGAAACAGTTCTGGCAGAGGGACTTGCAGACCGAGTTGGAATTGCCGGTTCTTCTTTTGAAATCAAATTGGCTAATGGTGAAAAACATGCTGAAAAAGTTGCTATTCCAGACCAAGAAACAGCAGTCAACTTGCTACTAAAAGCTCTTAAGGAATATAAGGTAATTGCAGACCTTAATGAGATTGTCGGCGTTGGTCACAGAATTGTTGCTGGCGGGGAAGACTTTTCGGACTCTGTTATTATTGATCGTGAAAAGCTGCAAAAGATTTATGACTTGAAAGAATATGCTCCACTTCATAACCCAGCCGAGGGGAAGGGTGTTAAAGCTTTTATGAAGTTGTTGCCAGATGTTCCCCAAGTAGGCGTGTTTGATACTGCTTTCCATCAAACGCTTGACCCCGTACACTACATGTATTCAATTCCTTATAAGTATTATGAAGAATATGGCGTGCGCAAGTATGGTGCCCATGGTACTTCAGTGCGTTATATTGTTGGTCGGTCTGCTGAAATGTTAGGCAAGAATGCTCAGGACTTGAAGATGGTTGTTTGTCACCTGGGTTCAGGCGCTTCAGTGACCGCTGTTAAGGGCGGCAAATCCTATGATACGTCAATGGGCTTTACGCCAATAGCTGGTATTACCATGGGAACTCGTTCTGGCGATGTTGATCCATCTGTTTTGCAATACATCATGAACAAGGAAAACTTAGACATTAACCAGATGATTGAAATCTTGAACGATAAGTCTGGTTTGTTGGGTATTTCAGAAATTTCTTCTGACATGCGTGATCTGGAAAATAATAAAGACAAAAAGGCGGATCTTGCTCGAGCTATTTTTGTCAACCGGGTTATACAATATATCGGTTCCTATGCTGTTGAAATGGAAGGCATTGATGCAATTGTCTTCACAGCTGGTGTTGGCGAGCATGATGCAGATGTTCGGGAAAAGATCATGAAGTCTCTTGAATTCATGGGATTAGAACCTGACTTTGAAGCAAACAAGTCTAACGGTGAGAAGTTTGTTTCAAAACCTGATTCTAAGATCAAGGCTATGATTATCCCAACTGATGAAGAATTGATGATTGAGCGTGACGTTGTTCGCTTGGCTCATTTAAACTAAAGTAGATTTCAATATTCAAAAAGACCGCTAAGGGCATGGCTCTTGGCAGTCTTTTCTTTTCTAAAAAAGGATTGAAATGTGAAAGATTGGCGAATTGATCGTATTGGTGCTACAATTGCTGGTAATAATCCGCTGATTATAGCAGAATTGAGTAGTGGCTGTGCTGTTATCGGTGATACACAATTTCTGCCAGGATATTACTTAAAAGAAGGATTGCTACTTTAAACGATTTGGAGCTAGCAGAAAGAGTAGCATTTTTAAAAGATTTGACTTTGCTTGGGGATGCGATATTATCAGCATGTAGCTCGGCATGAATCAATTATGATATTTTAGGTAATACAAATCACTTTTTGCGTGCGCATGTCTGTCCGCGATACCAAACAGAAGCACCAGAAAGATTGGTTAAGCCAGTTTGGTGGTATGATTCTCATTTTTGGACAGATGCAAAATATCAATATGTTGAAAAGAAGCATGGCATAATCAAGAAGGACAATACGGAAAATTTGAAGGGAAGAATGAATGATTAAATTAGTAGCAATTGATGTAGATGATACTTTATTAAACGGCCATGGAATTCTGCTTGAGTCAACTAAACACGTAATCAAACAGGCAATTGCGCAAAAAATCAAAGTGGTCTTGTGTTCTGGTCGCCCGTTAGCTGGCGTTAAACATTTTTTGCAGGAGCTGGCAATCAAGGACGCTGACCAGTATGTGATTACCTTTAACGGAGCGGTAATTGAGTCAGTGACCGGGAAGGTACTGAAGAAAAACGAATTGAGTCGGTCAACTTACGAAAAAGTTGAACAATATGCTAATGACCATCAGGTGGCATTTAACTTTGTCGATTCTACAAGTCGCATTATCACAAGCAATCGCGATATTAGCTGGATTACGGTAGTACAGGCCTGGGAGAACAGTGATGGCATTTTTGTGCGAAGAGCCGAAGAGTTAGACAAGGACAAACCCGTTATCAAGGCGGTCTTTGCCGATGAAAAGGAAAAGTTGGATGCCCTTGAAAGGGACGTTATGCGTGAATTTGGGGCGGAAAATTATGTCGTCCGCGCGGCCGATAACTTTTTAGAAGTAATGCACCAAAATATCAATAAGGGAGCTGCGTTAGAATTTTTGGCCAAAAAATTAGCGATTGCGCCTAGCCAAGTATTGGCAATCGGCGATGAACGAAACGATATCCCCATGTTTGAATTCGCCGGCACTGCCGTAGTAATGGCTAATGGCTCCGAATTGGCTAAGGAGCATGCGGACTATGTCACGGCAGGAAACGATGCTGATGGCATTGAGCAGGCCTTTAATAAATTTGTTTTTAACTAAGTGGTTTTAGGGGTGAAACCTGGTCTGTAGTAAGTGAATCTCAAATATGCTATAATGAAAATGTCTTAAGGGGATGTTTTGGGATTCGACAGGCGTAGATTCGCACTGACTGCGGTTCGTAGGTCACGTCTACGTAAAAACGTCACAGTTTTTCTAACTGCAAATAAAGAAAATTCATACGCATTAGCTGCCTAATTTAGACGCATGCGTTGCCTGTTGTTGGATTGCTCACGTCTAGTGGCAGGTATCAACTTAGTGAGATACGTTTAACTACCTCATCTGAATAGTTAAAAAGAGTCATTCCAGGTTAGCTAGTCCATTCTAGCCCTGTTATATGGCGTTTTGGGCTAGTGAAGCGCAAATAGTATAACTATGATCGTAGATGTTAGTGACGGAATGCGTCTGGACAGGGGTTCAATTCCCCTCATCTCCATTAATAAAACCCTGTAGCTGTTGTTGCTACAGGGCTTTTATATGTATAAGGTATCCAAAAGGTATCTAAAGAGTTAAATTTCGTCAAGTATTTTGACGATTTGGTTATCTGATTTTTGCTTTAATTCGTCTAGCATGTATGCGTAAGTGTTAGCCGTGATGCTCATATTTGAGTGCCCTAGGCGCTTTGAAATAGAGTAGAGGTCAACTCCCTTGAATAGTAACAGGGCCACATGTGTGTGTCGTAAACTGTGGAAATGGAAGCTTTTATCTTCAATGCCCATTTTATCTAATTGCTTCCTTAATGTTTTATTGACGGCATTAGAAGTAGGTATAGTACCCATTTCATCAATAAATAATCTTTCGTGATTATTAACTTTAAGCTGGTTTAAAATATCCAATAGTTTCTGATCAACCTTGATCACACGTGTCGATGTCTTATTCTTGGTTTCTTTATTAATCTCATCAGAATCATAGTCAATAACTTTGCGATTGTCATAATCCCAAGACTTCGTGATATGTATTTCGCAATTTTTAAAATCAATGTCGTGCCAGGTTAATACCCTAATTTCACCAGGTCGCATCCCTGTGTAGATGATGGTTAACAGCATGTATCTACTAATATACGTCGGCCTAATATTCTGAAGCAATAATTCCTTCAGCTGCTGCACTTGCTTAAAATTAAGATATTCAATTTTACGCGTTTTGTCATCGTTCCAGGTAAGATTAACTCTGTCAGTAAAATTAAGTCTAGCTAGTCCATCACTTACAGCATCTTTAACGCAACTTCTAATGGTACCGTTAGTTTTTTGAACGGTGTCTTTAGCATGAGTTTTACCATATTCATTGAGAAAGTCTTGATACTTGGCACGTGTCATTTTTGATAATTTAGTATTCCCAAAGCTGTCTTTTAAGAGAGTGTAAATATGTCCATACCTGCTTTTGGTATTATTAGACTTGCCAGGAGCCTTATATCTTAGGTACCAGTCTTTAAAATAGTCAGCAAAAATAGGGTCCTGATTTGAAATTAGGTTCTGGTCCTTGGCTACTTCGATTTCATTGGCCCACTTACGAGCCTGCAATTTTGTAGAAAAGCCACTCTTAACTTTAAATTTTCGCTTGCCCAAATTGTCATACCACGATACCTGCGCACGCCACTTATCGCCACGTTTTTCTAAATGTGCCACTGTTTTATACTCCAATATGATAAAATAAACAGAGTAATAGCTTTGTTATTGCTTTCAGATTAGTCCTTAAGAAATGTTTTCCAGACGTGTTCTTAAGGGCTTTTTTTGTTTTGCTTATTTAACTAATTTATACCAGCCTTTAGGAATAGGGCACTGCCAGAAATATTTACCACCACGTTTGAAATATCCGTTAGCCCATCCCTTGTGCGTTACAATCCATTCATAACTTGCGCAATCTTGAATATGTACGATTGCGCCTTCTTTTAAAGTTTTAGATCCAACTGAGTGATTGTACATCATGGGATGCTCAATTTTCATTTTGTAAATTTTTACAGGCTTAATTACTTTAACTTTTCTCGGTCTGTAATAATATTCTTTCCAATACTTTGCTGAAGTGTTTTGTTGTGTTAGACCTAACGAAAAAATTAAGCCTAAGACTGCTAGTACACCAATAACTAATGAATTTTTCTTCATAATAAACCTCTGCATATTACTATTTGCCGGTTAATTCCAAAGTAGAACCATTCCATACTGCAATTGGGCATCATCTTCGTCAGTAATTTGTGGATTTCTAACTTTTGCACCAGTCATCTCTTTTTTGCATTTTCGAGTTTTGCTTTCTGTGTTAATATGTTATGTTATGCTAATAGCCGAATAAACTTTATCAGTATTTGGATTCATAGTACCTTTTATTTGTGGAATATAAATCTTTTCTTATATTATCCAAAATATAAATAAAATTTTTAGGCAAGCCACAACTTTTTATAAATAAATCGTAGTCTTTTTTATCATTAAAAGTTTTTGTAACATCCTTTTTCCAATTTTTCAGCTTACTAATTAATAATAAAGTGTCGAATTTATCTAGAGTTATTAATAAACCCAATAAAACACCGAATACACCATTTCCCAAATTTTCCTTTTTAAATTGTGTAACATTGAAATTAGCTCCGGTATATTTTGTAATCAAATTAAGCCTCAAATTCTTTTTGAAATGAAAATGAACAATCCGCGAGCCATGTGCCAATGTATTTCTAAATTCATGTATTGCATCTAAAACACCACTGAATGCTTCGATACGTTCGTCATCAATTTGCTTAGAAACTTTATTAAGATAAGGTGTGCCTTTAAAATCCTTATAAACAAATGGATCAATATAATCTAACCATTCTTCAATATCAATTCCTTTATGAGTGGTTTTGGCTAGTGATCGTGCTATTAGATCTCCTTCATCAAAAAGTCTATTGGTCATCTCTTCGCTTATTTGTTTTGAATGATATTTGTCAAAATGATAATTAAAAAAGTCGAAAGGCATCATTTGATGAATTATATACCTCTTCAAATCAATTGGTAGTATTTTGAAAAGCGCTTTAGTTTGTCCAAACATTGCATTGTTTAGGAGAATCCAAGGAGGAATTACATCGTAGTTATCCTTATAATACTTTGTTGGATTTTTTGAAGTATCCTGTATTTCTAAAATCATATTAAGAATGCTAATTGCACGCTTTTGATGCCTGTATGAATAGTTATTCGGATTTAAATATTTTTGGGGATCTACTCCCCACGTACTTGCAAGAGTATATGACATACTTTCTTTTAAGAATTGTTCGAAAGTAAGAGTAAATCTAAATAATATATTCCTTAAATCGTCTTCCATTCTGTGAAAATGATACAAAGTTTCTATTGTAGTACGAGTGTTGAACTCATTAACATTTTTACGGTATAAATCATTTTTATATCTATTCACCAAATTATAATATCCACGAGTCTTTAAAATCTCTATACTGATTTCTTCACCGCTTACATTTAAGCCATGGTTATTGAGATTATTTAATAATTCTGGATAAGTTTTAAATTTTGCTTTTTTCTTCATGAACGAAAAACACCTCACAGTAATTAGATTACCATGAGGTGTTTAAACGACCCGTGCATAATACAGGCATTTAAGCTATATACTCATGATAACTCATAATTATAATTTGTCAACAAGTACTATTTGATAAATGTCACTTATTTTGAAGAGTATTATCGCCTTAGGTTTAGCGTCGCTGGCGTGGTGGACGATCAATTATTAATCAAGACCCAAGAACAGTTGTGTTAGTTCTTAAGTTTTTTTGTTGTGCTTATTCTTTAACTTTAGACAGGTGCGAGTAGGTGATTACAAAAGAGCCAAGCACTGACTTGATTTTCTTTATTTTAAGAAAGACAGTGTCGCCCTTTTTTACATTCGGGTTTTCTGGACTGACAAAGTTGAGATGTTTGCCAGTTTCCATGTTGTAACCAAAGGCACTCTGCGGTTCTAATTTCTTAACCTTGAATTGAACGGTTTTGCCTTTTAGATTTTTGCCTTTGCCTAGTGCAGCTTCAGCATCTTTGATGTTAGGATAATCAGCTACTTTTGGTTTAGGCTTTGTTTTCTGCTGCTGAGTCGTTTTAGCAGTGTTGTTGCTAGATTTGTTACTTTTGCTATTAGAACAGCCTACGATGGCTAGAGCTACTGAAGTAGTCACAACCATTGATAAAGTTTTCTTTAGATTACTCATTGTTATCTCCTAAAATATTAACTGCGGATTTAGCGTCACTGGTGTGGTGGACATATATAGTAAAAAATATTTATATATCTCAGAATTGATTAGCTATTTTATATTACTTTTAGCAAATGGATTTATACTATCCCATTCTTGAAGTAGACCATTAGTTAAAAAAGTAGACATAGCACCACAGTAAGGACAATATCTATCAGAACCATCTAAACTTTTATAACATGGATCCTCAAATTGAGAAAAATTTTCACTTTTTTTATGCCATCCAGAGCATTCGTTTACGACATAAATACCGCAAATAGTGCAATAATTCCCTTTGATTTCTTCATTCCCACAAATAGGACAATTTTCTTCTAATTTACCAGAAGTATTAACTTTTAAACCAGGATATTTCATTACTGTTCCCTCCATTAACTCATGAAACAAATAATATTGATTGCTATTAATATTAACTAGATTTTCCTTTCCACACACAGGACAGTATTCTAAATTTTGAAGATAGCATTTTTCAGCATTTAAGCAAGACTTGCAGAAATAAATCGAAGGCTTCTTATACGATATTATTAAGGAATTAAAACTTTTTAATGTATGACTTTCTCTGGGAATAATTTTTTCAAATAAAGAGGAATGTCTAAAAATCGAATCATTATTTTTTAGTGCAGATCTAAGAATATAAGATATATTTAAAAAAGGGTGATTTTCTTTGATTTCTATTGAGATTTTTGCAGCTTGTTTACTTACATCAAATTTTTTACGAATATCTTCAATTTCATAGTCTCCCTTTAATAGACAAGGGGGGATTAGTAATTCGTTAGCAAAGGTATTGGCTTCAGTTTCATATTTTTGATATATCTCTTCTGTCAATCCTCCCTTTTCTAATAAAGGATATTTACCGTTAAAATGATTTAAAAAAATATGGCCTAACTCGTGTGCTATTGAAAACCTGATTCTTCCAATAGTATTAACCTCTGAATTGTACAAAATTACATATCTTATTTCTTGGGTTGAAACTTTGCAAATTGTAAAGGCATCGGAACTACACTCTTTTAAACAGTTAATATTACAGTTGATTTTTCTTGAAAAATTTTCGTAAGTCGAAATTTTTATATTTTTTAATTTCAAAATTATTTTTAAAGTATTAACTGGATATTTATGATCGGTTATTTTTTTAAATATTAAATCAGCAGTTTCACGTGCTTTATAATAATTTGGCTTATTACTTGTCGTCATCTTTATCCTCAAACATTGAGTCAATAAAAGAACTGATTGCTTTACTTATAGAATCAATTTGGGAATCATTTAATTTTTTACTATCCATTTTTCTGGCTAACATCTTTATTTTTGGGTTTTCAATATCAGATTCAGTAAATACTTTGTCTTTATAAGCAGCAGGTGCAGGATCGTCTGTATTGCCTAACAGATAATCAGCAGAAGTATGTAAAACTTTGGCAACTTTTTGAGCATTTTCTAAACTCGGAACGCTTGTTTTCCAACTGTATATGGTATTGGTACCTAAACCGGCTTTAGAATTAACTTCAGATAATGACATATGCTTTTCTTTGGCTAATTTTTTTATTATTTCAAACGTACTCATATCAAGATTCTCCAGTTCTTGATAACAAAAAGTTACTAATTTATCCTAAATATCTATTGACTTTTTAGGAAATATTGGTAAGATTTAATTATCAACAAGTTATAAAACAAATTTGACGCAACAAAATAAGCTTTAAAAATGCACGGGAAATGTTGTTGTTTCGCTTATTTGTTATGCATTAATATTAGGATATATCCTAATATTTGTCAATAAGTTTATTAATAAGTTGATAAATAAATTAGCAACAAAAAAGGAGGTGATAAAAATGCCAACTGAAGAAAAATTAGAGAATATTCAAAAGCAGATTGAGCGAAATATGACTCAAATCGAATTGGCTAATCTAATGGGTGAAAGTCGTTTCAAAGTTAATCAAGCTATTAAAGGCAATAACACCAAGGGAGCTATTGAAGTGCGTAAGAAAATTTACAAGGTTTTAGGAATGGAGGATTAGACAATGCAAGAACTAAAAGTTCTCGGAAAAGAACAAATTGGAAAAATTGAATTCGCTGGAATTGAAGGTGGATTCGGTAGAAATAAGAAAGCAATGCTCGTTAAGGACATTGCGCAGATACACAATCAACCTTTAGGCGAAATCAATAGACGGATTAATGATAATCGAAAAAGGTTTAAAGACAATATCGATATTATCGACTTAAAATCCGTTATGGGTCTGAGCCATAACGAATTTGGATTTACTCAGAATGCTTGGAATCGTTTAAGTAACGCTTATCTTCTGTCTGAGCGCGGCTATGCAAAACTACTGAAGATTTTAGACGATGACAAGGCGTGGGAAATTTATGACCAATTGGTTGATAACTACTTCAACATGCGGGTTGCAATTAAGAGTAATGAACCATCGCTCGTTCAACAAAGGCGTTTATCAATCATGGAAGAGAACGCAGCCACTAGAAAAGCAAACATGTTTTATAAGTTAGCTATGGCCACGAGATCTGAATCGTCTAAACAGGCACTAATTGCTAAAGGCGCTGAAGCTTTAACAGGTGAAATGGAGATTCCGATTCTAAAAGAAAAGTATTATTCAGCAGGTGAAATTGCCAAAGAACTAAATACAAGTGGCAAGAAAGTTGGAATGATCGCCAATGAATTAGGGCTTAAGGCGGAGCAACCGGGCCAAAATGAATACGGCAGATGGGCTACTAGCAAGTCACAGTATTCTCCTAAGGAAGTTCCTGTATGGCTGTACACCAAGAAGGGGATGCAGGCAATTAAGAAAGAATTTAAACCTAATGTATAG
This sequence comes from Lactobacillus sp. XV31L, assembly GCF_059900865.1. Classification (NCBI taxonomy): domain Bacteria; kingdom Bacillati; phylum Bacillota; class Bacilli; order Lactobacillales; family Lactobacillaceae; genus Lactobacillus; species Lactobacillus sp. XV31L. The sequence goes on from NZ_JBWXGC010000005.1 coordinate 68,864, forward strand.
CGAAAAGATAGAAAAGACTTTTCCCCGATTTTGGGAAAAGCTTCAAATAGTGGGCGCCTAGAAAGGAAGCATAGAGATGCAAGAATTAATTAAAGTAAAAGTCAAAGATGATCAGCAACTTGTTAGTGCAAGGGATTTATATAAAGGCTTAGAAAGAAAAGCAAGATTTAGTGTTTGGGTAAAAGAAAATTTTAAAGATTTTGAAGAGGGTACCGATTGGGAGGGGGTGCGTGTGCGCACCCCCTATAACGAAGCTTATCCCGAAGCTGGTATGCAGGAATTACAAGATTACAACATGACCATTGATATGGCCAAGCAACTCTGCTTATTAAGCCGAACAGAAAAGGGCAAACAATATCGCAAGTATTTGATTGGTGTGGAAAAGAAGTACCGAGAAGAACATTTGAATATTAAAGAACTAAGTCCAGATTTACAAATGTTCAAAAAGATATTTGACAATGCGGCTAAAAACGAGCTTGAGCTTAAGCGAGTAGATAAAAAGCTAGATAACATAACTGAAATAGTCGGGCTTAATACAACAGAGTGGCGCAAAACAGCACAAAATTTAATTCATAAAATGGCGCAAACTCAAGGCGGCTACGGTGCTTATCAAGAAATTCAATCTGATATTTATAAAGAAACCGATGCACGTGCAGGTTCTAGTCTTAAAACCAGGCTGACCAATCTTAGAAAGAATATGGCACTTGAGGGGGCATCTAAAAGCAGAATTGCCAAGACCAACAAACTAGATGTGATTGATGCTGATAAACGCTTGAAGCAAGTCTATATGGCAGTGGTTAAGGACTTTGCTGTTAATTACAAAGTATGGGACGAAAAGCTAAGTGAGGCTCAGTCATGAAAAAAATATATGTTTTTACAAAGAACAGTATGGTTCATGAACTGGAAACATCTGAAGATTATGAAATAAAACTACCCATAATTATTGATTTCATACAAAAGCACGTTGAACTATATCCTGAAGAAATTGCTTTTATTGTCATTAAAAATTTTAGCACCAATCAAATTATTGCTTGGAGTCAAAAGACGGGGGAAATAAATTTTAATAAATCTAAAGCAAGCTATCAAAAAATCGATTCAATTTTAAAAAAATTAGAATTTAAGGAGAATAAGAAAATGAGTACATCATCAAATGATTATTTAGAAAAAGTCAAAAAAGGAATTAATAGTACGGCTAGTGGATTTTTACAAGACCAAGTATCGGTAGTGGATGGCTTGCTAAATAAAATTTATGCAATTTCATCTATTTTAGAAAATCAAAACAAAGATTTAGATGACAATTCGGCTGATCCGCAAGCATTACAAGCACTACTACAAGATGAGAAATCTTATATCGACACTACTTATTATTTAGCTGATCAGCTAGTTGATGTGGCTTATAAAATCGGCGAACACACGCAAGCGGTTAAGAAGGTAACTTGTAATAGAAAAAATGAGGATTAGCAATGTATAGCGAAGAAGAATTTGATAAGCATGACGAGCAATTGACCAGAGTAGTTGAGGATATTAGAACTCTTGTGGACGCAGCAGAAAGCAAAAGTAGCGAGATTATAGACAAGCACTACTATTCAACGGCGCACATGTGGCGCGAAGTTGCAGAGAAGGCACTAGAACTGGCTAATTTAGAAGAGTGGTTTGACCGCTATGAAGATAAGGAGGTGAAGAAATATGATTGAAACTGATGATAGACCGTTCAAATTGGTTCAGAAGTACGGAAATAAAACCAGTTATGATGCTGTGTACCTACTGCATAAGGAGGTGAATACTGATGCCAGATGTAATTGAACTGCCAATCCCAATTGATACTTTGACCATCGCTATAGATAGTATCATGCAGAAACGTGGCTATGTACCTGCCGAGTCACTTGAAGGTAAGACTATCAAGATGAAGGAATTTTCGAAGAAGTATTGTGGCAGTAAGTCGGACAAATGGATTAGGTTATTCATTTTTGACGCATATCCTGAAGTCAATGTAAAAAATGGCGGCTGGGTGGTCAATCCACGCAAGACTGAAGAAGGAAGCCGGACGTTTATTTTTGAAAAGCCAGCACAAGAGTGGCTAGACCAGCACAGGTGTGAGATAGATTGGAACGCGAAATTACCATGATGGAAAGGATATTAGCTAAATGGAGTTATTTTTTAAACACCTACACCGACATCGAACTGAAGACGAAAACTTCAGAAATCGCATTATTGCTAGCAGTAATTGTATTTACGGTGCTACTGATAATGCTGCTAAACACGCCAGAGTTTTTACCAGGCACATAAAAAAAAGCCCGACTGCAATCGGACTAATCAATAAATATAAAAATATCTAAGGGGAATTATAGCACGATGGAATGCATTGGTACAGAGATGACAGGAAAAACCGCCACTTACGGCGAAATAGGCGACGACTACGACAGTCCACGGGACTTCGTCGTGGCACAAGCCTGGAAAATGAATGACTTGAAAAAGTATGCTGAACGGCTTGGATATTATGCAGGGCAGCCTTATAGACACCGAGATTTTTGGGATATGATAGATGACTTTGCTGAAATCTGGACTGATTCTCACAATCAAGAATGGTACGACCTTGCTAGTGAGTATTTTGACGGCCGAGAATTAAAGGATGGTGAACCATACCCCGATGAATGACTTTTTAAAATGGCAAGAAAGCCTTAATCAAGATGCTGCAATGTATACACAGCAATTAATTTATGAAGCTAAAACTTTGGCTAGTCCTAAAAAAGGAATAGATATGCTCAAAGGACTTAAACAAGGCTTTCCTGATGGCTTCCACGCTACGACCGAAGAATCAATTATTAATGTTCTTAATAACGTTATCGATGATGCGATCAGAGAAGTACGCAAGCAGGGACTTGCTCAGAAATGGGAGGGAAACTAGATGTCTGAGAAAACCAATGTGTACAACAAACTTTCTAAAATCGATGTTAAGCCTATGCTAGAAAAGAAAGGCAATCTTGACTATCTTAGTTGGGCAATGGCATGGGGATTAGTCAAACAAGTCTATCCTGATGCCTCATACAAGATTGTTGAGTTTCCTGAATACATCCAAACTAAGGAAGGCTGGGTGGCTACCGGAAGAGATGTTGACTACCGGCAAACTCAGGCTGGATTTGAGGTGGAAGCAATAGTGACTATTGAGGGCCATGAGTATAGTTCAAAATTATTTGTCATGGATTATCACAACAGAGCATTGCCTAAAGCTACTTATTTTGAAATCAACAAGACCCAGCAACGTGCATTAGTTAAGGCTCTAGCGATTGCAGGCTTAGGTCTGAACGTATATGCCGGAGAAGACTTACCAGTAGTGGAAGATATTCCACAAAAGAAACCAACAAGTAAACCTGCAGCTAAGAAACAACCTGCTAAAAAAGCATCGACTGCATTGCAGTTCACCGACCAGCAACTACTGGATTATCAGATTACAGATAAGAAGGGCACTGTAAAGCTGGTGCAGGTGGTGTCAGAAGCAATACAAGGCAACGAAGAGAGCAAGGCCACTATCAAAGGTCTTGCTGGTGAAAGCCACGAAGCATACAAGCAGATATATGCTAGGAAGCTGTACAAGAAATGGCTGGACATTCAACCGACAGGGAAGTGATTACATGACTGAAATACTAAACGGTTCCAAAGCATTTTTAATGACCCCAGCCAGTGCTGCACATGATATTAAACTTTTAAAAACGCCAAAAGCAATCCTACTGCTTGGAGAAATAGTATCAATGCTTAATGTTACAGGCTCATTCTACATGAGCAACAAAGCATTGGCGAAAAGACTGCATTGCTCAATAAGCTCTATAGACAGGTATTTGAATATCTTGGAAGCAAATCAATTGATAAAGCGGGAAATCCTTAAGGATGAGACGGGTAATGTTGATCATAGACGGATATATGCTGGCAAAGCGTTAGCAGAAGCCTTCACTAAGGGATGGCAGCAGCAAGATGAGCAAACTCCTATACCCACAGGTGAACATGCCCCTATACCCACGGATGACGATACCCCCTATGCACGGGTGGGTACTAAAGAGAACATTAATAAAGAGAGCAATAAGAATAGAAATATATATAGTCCTGCTAAAGCAGAACTGCCTATCGTGAAGTCTGAAGTTTTTAAGGAGATTATTGACTATCTTAATCAGCAAACAGGTAAAACCTATCGCTATACAACCAAGGCAACTCAGACATTGATTAAGTCACGGCTTAACGAGGACTTCACAGTTGCTGACTTTAAAAAGGTAATCAACAACAAATGTGCGACTTGGCTGCATGATGCTAAGATGGTTCAGTATTTAAGGCCACAGACATTATTTGGCACCAAGTTTGAGAGCTACTTAAACGAAAAAGTAGTACAGGGTAAGCCACACGTTGAAATCAACCAAGAAGCCTTCACAAATGGACAAATAGAAGGCGTTGACGAAAAAGAACTGCCGTTTTAGAAAGGAGAGCTAATATGACTGGAATAACAAAGCAAATGGTCAAGGCGATACAAATACGGCGCAGAGAGACTGCCGAGACATGTCCTATGCATCCCGACTGCCATCTAATCTACATAGAGGGTCTAGACAGGGTTAAGCCGTTCTGTGAGCAATGCAGAATTGAGGAGACCCAGGAGCAGAATCGGCGGATGCACGAAGACCTGAAAATCAAGCAGACCAAGGGCTTCCTCAGGCGAGCATCCCTGGTCGACCGCAGCGAGGTTTTTAGATATACCTTTGACGGGTTCAAGGCCAAGCCGAATACCAAGGAGGCTGCTGCTAAGCACGATGCCAGGCTGATTGCTGGCGCTTACCTCAAGTACCCGGACAAGAAGGGTAACACGCTTTTCTACGGTGCAGCAGGAGCTGGCAAAACGCACTTGGCCATGGCAATACTAAATGCGGTCAACGACAACGCGGACCCGATGGAACGATGCCTATTTATCAGTGTTAACAAGCTAATCCGGGAGATGAAGAACTGGTTCAGCGACAAGATGGGATTGTGGTCACCCAAGCATGTCACGGACATTGTGCACGATGCCAACTTAGTTGTCCTAGATGACCTGGGCGCCGAGAGTGCCAACAACATGGCCACATCATTCGTGCAAGACACCATCTTTGATATTTACGAGAGCAACCAGCGCATCATCACAACGACTAATCTGAGCATGGATGAGCTGTACAGAACTTACCATGAACGGTTGGTCAGCCGGATGCAGGAAGGCGACCGTGGCCGTGTGATTGACTTTTCTAATATACAAGACAAGAGGACGAGAACATGAAAATAACAATGATAATTTTAGGATTTTTATCCTTGGTCATTATTTTTGGGGCCTTAGCCGTTTTAAAAAGAGAAACAAAGTATAGCTTAGCAATCGGAGTCACGTTGCTGGTTGTTGGTGGTGCAATGCTGCTGATAGCATGCTTGATACGGGTGTATATGTTTTGGACAGCATTGGGGTGGTAAGAATGAAAATTACTTTATCAGACGGAAGAACAATCCGCGAAGATGACTATTTTGAGTTAAGCCTCAATACAAGCGGGGATTACTGGTACTTGATTTATGATGACAAAGCTGGGACTATGGTTGACCGCTACTGCAGCAAGGATGATTACGACAGGCTACTAGCGTTCATCAATGATCCCAAGAGAAAAAGAATTGACGTGAATGGAGAAAGTTGGATGCAGAATGATTAATAGGACAGTTTTAATCGGGCGGCTTACACGTGACCCGGAGCTCAAGGTGACAAGCAGCGGAATCTCGGTTGCGGTGTTTACACTTGCTGTTGGTCGCCAATTCACCAACGCTCAAGGCGAGCGCGGTGCTGATTTTATTAGCTGTGTTATTTGGCGCAAGGCCGCAGAGAACTTCTTCAACTTTACGTCCAAGGGGTCGCTTGTAGGAATTGACGGCCGTATTCAGACCAGGACATACGATGATAAAGACGGTAAGCGCGTGTACGTCACAGAAGTTGTTGTTGACAACTTTGCACTACTTGAGTCGAAGAAGGACCGCGGGGCTGGAAATTATAACACTAGTGGTGCCAGTGATAACGCCACTAGTAGTGGCTCAAGCAGCAGTAATCAGCGTGATCCATTCAAGGACCAGGCCGATTCAATCGAAGTAACGGACGATGACCTGCCGTTCTAGGAGCAGTGAATGGAAAATAAAATAGAATTCACTGTCCCAGGGGAGCCTCAGGGAAAGGCTAGACCACGTTTCTCTCGTGCAGGTAAAGGAGTAAGAACCTATACACCAACCACAACGCAGAAGTACGAAGAGCTAGTTAGATATTGTGCAATTAGCGCACGTAAAAGAGAGAAAGTAAAGCCAATATCTGCTGACATGAGTTTATTCATCAAAGCTTATTTTAAGGTACCAAAGTCGTATTCTAAAAAGCGAAGGCATAATTGCCTAGCAGGTGTTGAACGGCCAGGGAAGAAGCCTGATAGCGACAACATCGCTAAGATTATCCTGGATGGGCTAAACCCGAAGATGAAGCTGAACCACGCACTGCACAAAGCAGAATGCGTGCATGAAGGCCTATACAGGGATGACAAACAGGTTGTGTGCCTGCACGTTGAGAAATGGTACGCGGAGAAGCCGCGGGTTGAGATTAAGGCGGAATGGGGCACCGATAAGGAGGGATAAAGATATGAGTAAGAAATGTGTAAATGTCAGAATGAACGATGGTCGCACGACATATACAATTGATCAATCAATTGATGAGATGAAAGCCAGATTCACATATAGTCCGCAAATGTGCTTAGTGGATGCCCATGAAAAAGATTTGGGTAGAATATTGATCAACGCGGCAAATATCGTATCAATAACAGAAGCATAACCAGTGGGAAGGAGGGAAACATGAGCCTGTCACTGGAAACGTGGGACTTAATCCATAAAATCGAAGATGAACACGGTACTTTAGACATACCGAATGATGACCCAGACATGGTTAAGCTGCATGCTAAAACGGGTGCAATCATGCGTAAGCAACGGCATCCTAAAAAAGCAGTCGCCCGAAAGCCAGGCAAATACGTGCCGCAGTATTACGAACAAGAAGTAATTGATTTGATAAAATACGGCCACACGATAAGAGAAATCATTGATATTACTGGCCACGCTAGAGAGTCAATTCGAAAAATTGTTAGACACTATAACTTGGAAGTTAGGGAGCCGTTTGGGCTTAAATGCGATGGTGTCTACCTAGTACGTCTGTCTAATCTTAGATTTTGGGGAATAGAGGCATCTGGAACTGAGGTAGCTACAAGAGCTGCTAATAAAATGGGCGTAGAATTAATTGCTGGAAAATACTATTGGGGTGATTTACGCAAAGGCGATCAGTTCATGATAGCAGATAACAATGCAGAAATATTTGTGAAGTAGGAAAGGATTGAGTTTGTGGACAATATCGACATCGACTTAGGGCTTGATATAGACCAGATGGAAACATCAAGGAAGGTGCGGGCATTTTTTAAGAAGACCTTTCCCAATTATCTAATCAAGGCAGGTTATCATCGTACTGACCTCAGCAGTCCACAGCTTGATTTAACTGGTATTGCTGCACGTAATGGCAATGGCGCTGAGGGAAAGATGATGCACATCTTAGACATGCAAGACAGATGCAAGGCAGTCTATCAAGCAATTGACCATTGCGCTGACAGCACCAAACAACCCTTCAGAACAATTTTAAAAGCATTGTATATAGATGAGCTAGACGACTGGAAAGTCGCCGACAGGGTGCAATATAGCGACTCACGGTACAGTGATTTGAAAAGGTATGCACTATGTCAGTTTGCAGACACAATTGATACTTGGAAGACAATCTATGATGTCGAGATTCCTGAATTGAAGGTTCCGAAAAATCAAAATCGGGTCAATTTCGGGTCAGAATCGGAGGATTATCGGAGTTGAAGGGTGTTATATTGGTATCATCAAGAAAAGAATAATTCTTGATAGCTATTACGTCCGCAACGACGTTAAACTATTCCTCCTTTCATACAATTTAGAACAAGTTAATATGACAGAGGGTGCGGCACTGGTATCTTAGCAGGTTCGATTCCTGCTGCTGCATTAGACATGCGATGACCTATTAGCAAGCGAGTGCAATGCTCGTCACGTTCATAGTTGTAGCTATGCAACATTAAATAAAAATAGTTGTTCATAATATTTTGATTAAAAAGAGGCTTGAAAGGCCCCGCTTTTTAGTGTTTAATCTAAATAAACTTAAAGTATTATGGAGAGAACAATGAAAAAAAACGGAATAGATTGTGATTATATTGATAAATGGAAAAATAAAATAGTAGAAGCAAAAAATAAAAAAGATTTAGTAATAGAAGTTATTATATTATTTTATAGAGAAAATGAAAATCAAGGTGAAAAACAAATTAAAGATTTATGTTATACGGAATTTGAAACAAAAGATTTTATTCGAGATACAATGTATGAGCGTTTAGTAAATGAATATAAAGCATTTAAAATAAATCGCAAAGAAATTAAAGAGTTCAACTTGATTGAAAAAAATGACCAAACAATATACTACTGCAATGAGAACATGTTTGATAATCTTTCTGAAGGAATAAAAAATATCAAAGAAAGCACAGCCATAAAAGGTAAATTCAAAGATGATAAATTAAAGAATTCAGTTTGTTTGGCTGTTAAATTTTCTTATAATGGCACAACTGATATAGGTTTTTTTGGTATAAATAACTTTAATAGTTTAAAGATTGGTATGGGATTTTTGACTAATATTACAAGTACAAATGGAATAAATACTATTTCTAAAATTAGTGATGATGAATTGATACTTGGTGTAGGTTCAAGAATTGACGCAGTATATATTTCGAAAGATAAGATTTTTTTAATTAACCCTCACGGTAAAAACACTTTCGAAAAAACGTTTCTTTTGGAATCTGAATATAAAAAAAGAGCACAACGCAAAGCTAAAGAATTAAAAAAATATAGGAATCAGCTTTCTGGTATAGATCAGTTAGAGAACGACTATTACGGTAAGGATTCAAAGTCTACACCTATGTTGGATAAAATGTTAACAAAATTAAGTAGTAAAGAAATAAATCAAAAATTGAAAGAAGTTATAACTGATCCAGAAAAATGGAAAAACAGGCTTGAAGAAATAGTAGAATTTAAAAAAGATACGAACTTTGAAAAGAAATTCCAAAAATTATCAATCAATGTGGGAGAGGGAAAATTAGAGTACAGTAAAGAAAGTGTATTTCCATTTCTTCAAGTATTATCTGATAGACCTAAAAAAAGTATATTATTGGAGTTAAACGAATTGGGTAGCTGAAAATGAATTTAGGAGATTTTATAATTATATTTCAAATATTAGGTATAGCTGTAATACAATTTTTGACTTTTAAGTATTTAGTTAAGATAAATATGTTTTTGATATCTTTCCAGCCTTTATTTATCATTCTTGTAATCAAATTTACTATTGAAAAAGCTGAGTTGATGTCTAGCAAAAATATGTTGGAATATATAACTTGTTTATATATTTCTTTTCAGTCTCTTTTAAATAATCTAGCATTTAGGACACTACTGTATTTGGCAATAATGCCAATATTTATATTGATACTTAGAAATAAAACTTCAAGTGCAAATAAAAAATATAATGCTAAGGGATATAAACTTGTAAGTGAAGATATCGTAAGCTACGTTATGACCTATATAGTTCCATTGACTACATTGACAGTTCAATCTAAAAGTAGTGATGCAATAGGAAATATAATTTTATTTTTAATTATAATGATTTTGTATATACGACTTGATTTAACTTATTTAAATCCTGTTTTGATTTTACTTGGATATAATATTTATAAAATTAATATTGTACAGATGGATGGTAAGAAATATGAAAGAGACGGCAATAATGACAATGATGTTATGAAATATATCATTACTAGAAAAAAAACTGATGAACTTGATGAATTATTTAAAAATGATTCGAAACATAAATTTGAAGTTCATTCTTTAGGTGGTGATTTATTAATGGAATGCTAAAGTAGATTTTTATGCAAGAAATCAGGAGGTGGTGAAATGATGTGACTGATGCAGAAAGACGGATAGCTGCACAACATGACTATGTTCTGGGTATGAAGTACAAGGACATTGCTGAGAAATACGGTGTGTCAATCAACACGGTCAAATCCTGGCGCAAAAGAAATGGTTGGACTCGAAAGGGTGCGCAAAAAGGGGTGCACCCAAAACCAAAAAGGGTGCACCCTAATTCACCATCTGAACAAGCAATTTCAGACTTAAATGACAGTGAGTTGTCGGACAAGCAAAAGGAGTTTGTCCTTGAGTATCTAAGGATTTACAATGCTACGCAAGCGTACATTAATGTGTTTGGTGGAGAGTACAAGACTGCCAATGTATGTGGACCGCAGCTATTAGTAAAACCTAGTATTCAAGAAGAAGTCAAACGCATTCGTGAGGCACGATTGAAAGAGCTATCTATCGAACCGTTCGACCTGATTAAAGACGTAGTCAAAGAGGCTAAGGCTGACATTGGCGACTACATGGAATTCGGTAGTTGGCCAGAAGAGATAAAAGATGAAGAGACAGAACAAACTGTGACTGATGCAGACGGAAAGCCCGTTGTTATCCACCACAGTTTTTTATATTTCAAGGATAAGTCTAAAGTTGACACGTCCGTTATTAAGAAGATAACCAAGGGCAAAGACGGCGCAACCATTGAGCTGTTTGACAAGACTAAGGCACGTGACAAGCTGCTAGAATGGCTCAAGGACGAAGCAACTGATAAGGACACGACAGTCAACATTAATTTTGACATCCCAAAGGAGGACGGCAATGCAAGTAAGTCTTAAACAGAATATATCGCCAGCATTCTATGGACTTTTCTGGGATATTCACAATCGAAAACATGCTAATTATTGGCTTAAGGGAGGACGTGGCTCGACCAAGTCCTCTTTTATTTCGCTGATGATTGTTCTTGGTGTTATGCAAGATAAGGATGCTAACGCTATTGTCCTGCGTAAGGTGGCCAACACTCTGCGGGATTCAGTTTACGAGCAATATTTGTGGGCAATTGACTTGCTGCATGCAGACGAATACTGGCAGTCGTCAGTTAGTCCAATGCAGTTAACATACAGGCCAACGGGTCAGCAAATACGTTTCAAGGGTGCAGATGACCCACGCAAGATTAAGTCGCAGACCTTCAGGCAAGGTTACACGAAGTTCAAGCATTTTGAAGAGGTCACCGAGTTCAAGGGCATGGAAGAAATCCGCTCAATCAACCAATCTCTTGGTCGTGGTGGTTCTGGAATTATTACCTTTTACTCGTACAACCCGCCGGCAAGGCAGTCTAATTGGGTGAACCAAGCAGTCGACAAAGAGCAGATGCGTGACGACACGCTGGTCAATCTCTCAGACTACCGGTCAGTGCCAAAGAGCTGGCTTGGTGTTGAGTTCCTGGCGGATGCCAAACAGTTGCAAAGAGACAACGAGAAGGCCTACCGGCACGAGTACCTAGGCGAGGTCACTGGGACTGGTGCAGAAGTATTCAACAATATCACTACCCGTGAGATTACGCAGGAAGAGATTGCTACCTTTGACAAGGTGTACCACGGTTTGGACTTTGGTTTTGCAAAAGACCCTACAGCATATGTAAAGATTTATTGGGATTCGGCTAGACGCCGAATTTTTATTTTCGATGAGTTTGAAAAGGTGGGCCTGAAGGTGCGTGATGCGGTGGCGATGATTAAAGAGCGTAATCCGCGTAACGAGCCAGTAACTGCTGATTCAGCATCCCCCGATATGATTGCTGAATACGGCGACCAAGGCTTGAACATTTACGGTGCAATCAAGGGGCCAGGTTCAAGAGATCACGGCTATAAGTGGCTAGAAGACCTACGCGAAATTGTGATTGACCCCGTAAGATGCCCTGATGCCTGGAGTGAGTTCACCAGCTACGAGTTCGACATTGACCTGAACGGCAATTACAAGTCGGGCTACCCGGATGGCAATGACCACACGATGGATGCCACCAGGTATGCCCTAGAAAGTTTGATTCGGAGAGGAGGTTTTGTTGAGTGGAATTAGAAGCAATGAAGAAGCTGCTGAAGGATACCGAAGGTCAACGCATGGCGTTCGACAAGAAGTATCAGACCTCGCAGCATTATTACAAGAATGAAAATGACATCACCATAGTTAACAACGGCGAGTCTAAGACCAAGGAAGATGATGAGGGCAAGGCTAAGAAAAATCCGCTGCGGAGAGCTAATAACCGAGTAAGTTCCAACTTCCACCAACTGCTAGTCGACCAAGAAGCTGGCTATCTTGCGACCAAACCACCATCGATTGACGTGGGCGAAGACAGGCTCAACGAGCGGATTAAGGACACGCTGGGTGATAACTTTGCCTTAAGGCTTAATGAGCTGGTCGTGGATGCAGCCAATGCGGGAGTTGCCTGGGTGCACTATTGGATTGATGAAGATGGTCAGTTCCGCTATGCCTTGGTACCGCCTAGTCAGATTGTGCCAATCTATTCGACCGAGCTCAACCGCAAGTTAGTGGCCTTGCGTAGGTCATACTTAGAACTTGACCCTGAGACAGCCAAGAGCTACTGGGTGCACGAATATTGGGACGACCAAGCGTGCTACACCTACAAGTCAAAATGCAGTGACTCAGAATACGCTAACCTGCAAGCGATGGATGACCGTTTCACCATCTACGACATGACGACTAATACGGAGACGGGTCAGTCCAACGTTTACAAGCACAATCTAGGTAGGATACCGTTCATTGCATTCCCGAAGAACAAAGAAATGCAGCCGGACTTGTACAAGTACAAGGGTCTGATTGACATCTATGACAAGGTCTTTAACGGCTATGCCAATGACCTGGATGATATTCAGCAAGTCATTCTAATCCTGAAGAATTACGAAGGTCAGAGCCTAGATGATTTCTTGGAAAAACTCAAAAACAAGAAGGCCATCAAGATTAGGAGCATGGGTGCAGGTGATAACTCGGGCGTAGACCAGTTGACGATTGACATCCCGACCGAGGCCCGCAACTCAATGCTGGAGACGACCAAGACAAACATCTTTGTTCATGCCCAAGGCATCGATCCAACCGACTTCGAGACCAATAACGCCACCGGTACAGCTATCAAGATGTTGTATTCGCACCTGGAACTCAAGGCAGCTAAGACGGAGGCCTACTTCATGGATGCGCTAACCGAGCTCATCCGGGCAATCATGCGCTGGCTGGGCGTGGCAGACGCAGATAGCAGGCGGATTAACCAAACTTGGACCAGGACGGCTATTCAAAACGATGTCGAGCGTGCGCAGGTGGTTAGTCAGCTGGCCAACTGGACGAGCAAAGAAGCCATTGCCAAAGCCAACCCAATCGTTGAGGATTGGCAAGAAGAGCTAGCAGACCAGCAGCAGGACTTGAAGGACCGCAGCGACCAATACGGACAGCCTGACAGTCTAAACGGTGATGATGACGATGGCCAAGCTTAATTATTGGCAGAAGCGCTTCTTACAAGAAAAGGACCAGCAACTAACCAATACAGCCCAGTATGAAGCAGCGATGCGGGCGAGACTAAAGGAGGCCGAGCAGGCACTGGAAAAGGAAGTCGACCACTGGCTCAAGCGGTACGCTGCTAACCAAGAAATTGACGTCAAAGATGCTCGCAGAATTTTAGAAACCATCGGGACACGTGACTGGCACATGACTTTAAAAGAGTTTGAAGCCAAGGCAAAAGCAGGAGGATACGACCAGGAACTGGATGCGGAATACTTTCGCAGTCGTCTATCGAGGCTTGAAAACATCGACGAGCAGCTGACGCAGATAATGGCACAGTATGCAGATGATGAAAGCAATCGCCTGCAGCAAGGTTTGTCGAACCAGTATCAAGACACCTACATGCACACTATCTACAACACGCAAATGCGGAGCGGTCAACTGTCAAGCAATTTTGCTAACGTGAACGAGTACCAGGTGCGGGCAATCGTTAATCGACCATGGCGTGGCAGCAACTTCTCTAAACGGATTTGGCAGAATTACACGGAAGTCTTGCCCAACGAGCTAGGCGATGCCTTGTTACGCGGTACTATTCTAGGTTATTCGCACAATAAGATTTACGACATGATGCGTCAACGCTTGAAAGACGTTGAAGACTATCAACTGCACCGTTTAATCAATACTGAGATGGGCCATGTGGCAGAAGCGGCAACGGCAGACGCTTACAGGGAAGAAGGAATTGAGCAATATCAGTACCTGGCGACGCTGGAGTCACACACCTGCGAGGAGTGCGGCCACCTTGACGGTCAGATCTTTGATTTGAAGGACCGCAAGGACGGCATCAACTATCCCTTGATTCATCCCTACTGCAGATGCACGACGATGCCATACATGGAGGGGTTAACAAATAGCAAAGAACACTGGGCAAGGGACCCTGAAACGGGCAAAGGCTATTATGTTGATGATATGACATTTAACGAGTGGAAGAAGTCTGTTGATTATCAAAGAAAAGCTCAAACAATTCCCAATAATGCTACTAGGTATATAAAAACCGGTAAGTTTGACTGGAATGAACTCAATGCAGAGCAGTATAATAAACATGTAAAGGGAACGCCTGAGTTTGATAATTATGCTAAAGGTCGTAAACGGCCAGTAAGTGAATTGATTATTTCACCTGCTGAAACTCAAGCATTAATTGACAAATATGGCAAGAAACGTGAAAGTACCAGTAAGAATCAAATTTTGTTTAAGCATGAATCATATATTGGTATGTGGTCTGATATAAACGGCAATTTATATCCAACAAAAAAGGGTCGTATTTCTTATCGTAAAAATAAAGGGGCACATATCACGCCAAGAAAGCCAGGTTATTTAAATTAGGAGGTTGAATTATGGATCCACGTAAAATGTCTTTACCAGAAATAATTGCAAACTTCCGTGCAAGAAATGTCACGTTTACATTAAAAGATGGGAGTAAAAAAACTATTTTTGTAGAAGAAATCGAAAATGAAGATGATGATCAGCCTGAAATGATCTTCATGGCTGCGGGTGATAACCCACAAGATATCTGGATTTCCGATGTAGTAAGCGCAGTACCAGCATAGGCAGAGCAATGAGTAATAATGATTATTTCACAATTGCATACAAAATATTGAGCTATCTAAAATATTGCTATGAAAATGGTCAAGATGCAGACCCTGACATACTAAAAGCAGATACCTTTAATATATCCCAAAAGCAATTTGTGCGTACACTACAGATGCTGTTTAAAGATGGTTATATTGAAGGTATTACGTTTTCTCCATTGTTAAGTGGCGGTATACTCTTGGGTAATAGGAGCAGTACGGTTATAACAAGCGATGGATTGCAATATCTTGCAGAAAACTCAATGATGCAGAAAGCATATAGAATTTTTAAGGAAGTCAGGGATTGGCTTCCACTAATCAAATAAATTAAAGCAGCACAACAGCTGCTTTTTATTTTGCCCTGAGCATGGCGTAAAAAGGCTTATTTTTTATACCTTGAATGTGGTCGCCCCACGTAAAAGATCGCGAGAGAGGAAACAAAATGAAAAGAGAAGATTTAAAGAAGTTAGATTTAAACGATGAACAGATTGATAAGATTATGAGCCTGCATGGCGCTGATGTTGAGGCAATGAAGGCTAAGACAGATGAACTGGGCAAGACTAACGAGTCATTGCAAGCTCAGATTAGCGAGCGTGACAAGGACCTACGCAGCTTGAAGAAGCAAGCCAGTGACAACGAAGAGTTATCCGGCAAGTTTCAGGAGCTACAGTCCAAGTACAAGCAGGACACGGAGAACTTGGCTAAGGAGCTAGAGCAGACCAAGCTGAACAGCGCTGTAGATACTGCTTTGACCACTGCCAAAGTTCGCAATCCTAAGGCTGCTAAAGCCTTATTAAACATGGACGAGGTTAAGCTCAATGACAAGGGCGAGCTTGAAGGGCTCAATGACCAAATCAGTTTGTTGCAAAAATCAGATGGCTATCTGTTCGATGAAGGCAGCAAAGAAAACTACCAACCACAAGGTGGCAGCGGTGGAACTGAGCCTAATCCGGCAGAAGTTTTGACAGAAGCATTTAAAGGAGATATTAAATAATGCCAGCAACAATTAATTACGCAGAAGCGTACCAACAAGCAGTACAGGAGGCTTTTTATGAAGGAAACCTCTACACCAGCAACTTATGGAACTCACCCTCAAATGGATTAATTACATTTGATGGTGCAAATCACATTAAGCTACCTAGACTAAACATTTTAGAAGGCCGTAAGGATAGAACTAGACGTGAAATTACTAAGATTGCAGCTAATTACAGCAACGACTGGGATTCTTATGAGCTGAAGAATGAAAGATATTGGAGCACATTGGTTGACCCATCTGATATTGATGAGACTAACCAAGTAGTGTCAATTGCTAACATTACACGGCAATTCAACATCACGCAGAAGATGCCTGAAAAGGACCGCTATATGTTCAGCAAGCTGTTCCAAGAAAAGAACACTAAAGACGGTGGTAAGGGGATTACCAAAGACACCCTTGATGAGAAGAACATCCTGACAGCCTTCGATAACATGATGGTCGATTTCGATGAAGCACGAATTCCTAACCAAAACCGCTTCCTCTATGTGACGCCGAAGATTAATGCGATTCTGAAGCGCGCGGAGGCCATGAACCGGGCACTGTCGCTGAAGGACCCGAACAAGATTGACCGCAGCGTCTACAGCTTGGACGACGTCAACATTATCGTTATCCCGTCAGACTTGATGCAGACAGACTATGACTTCACTGACGGCTCAAAATTAGTTGATTCAGCCAAGCAAATTCAGATGATGCTGATTTACAACGGTGTGCAAGTGGCACCAGAGAAGTACCACTTTGTCGGCTTCGATGCGCCAACGGCAGCATCTAGCGGCAACTATCTCTACTATGAGCAATCGTATGATGACGTATTACTGCTTAACACAAAGACAGCCGGCATTCAGTTCGTAGTGGCAGATAAGCCAAGTGCACCAGCACCTAAAAGCGGGAAGCAGTAATGGATGAAGAACGTAGAAGCAAAATTAAGGATAAGGTCACCCAATTATTGGGTGATGCAATCGATGACAATGTAGTTGACTTCAACGTGGACAGAGTAATCCAGTCGGTGGCCAACTACACCAATATTTCAGTCAAGGAGCTGCCGGCTGAGATTGACACCACAATTGTGGCGATGTGCATCCAGCAAATTCAGACCCACGATTGGCTAAAAGGTGATGCAGTCAACTCAATCAGTGAAGGGGATGTGTCGGTTAGCTATGGCTCGCCTGCTGACCTGTACGTTAAGGTGCAGCAACTGAACCCAGTGACAGATGATTTCTTGAACGAACTGAACCACTTCAGGAGGCTACCAGATGATTGATGCTTTTAACCGGCTGAAAGAAGTGGCTCCCCAGTTGTGGAATGACAAGGTGACCATCTACGGCACTAAGAAGGTAACTAACGACCACCATATAGTCAACAATGAACCCATAGAGCTCGTTAAGGATGAACCGGCTAAGGTTATCCTAAAAGGATTAAAAGCCAGTGAGCAGTCATTCTTTGGCACTGATGAATACGATGCCAAGCTACTTATTAGGACCGGGATTGACATTCCGGCTGGGGCCAAGATCGTGGTGACCGATGTTAATGGCAAGGTAGTCACTTATAAGCGAGCCAGCAAGGGATACTCGGGCTATGTCAGCCATCAGGAAGTGGCGATGGTTAGGGATGAAAAAGCATGAGTGCATTTGGAGATTTTGACGATAAGGAATTGCAAGAGTTTGCTAAGCACGTCAACTCGTTTGTCTCAGGTGGTGAACTCAAGCAAGAGCTAATCAAGTCTACCAAGCAAGTCGGCGAGCAATATAAGCGGAATGCTGAGGAGCTAACACCAGTTGATTCTGGAGACTTGCGCAGGAATTGGCAACTCAAGGGGCCATTCTTTTCAGGTTCCAATATTTCGATTGAAATAAGAAACGGCAAAGAATATGCCTCTTTTGTAGAGTATGGTCACCGGCAGACACCAGGTAGGTATGTGCCAGCAATTGGCAAGCGGCTCAAAGCAAGTTGGGTACCAGGTCAGCACTTTTTGGAGAAGGCAACTAGTGAGACTAATAGCCAAGTGCCACAGCTGCTTACACCAGTTACTCAAGATATCTTGAGGAGGTTGATGGATAGTTGACGATTATCGAACGTATAGCGGATGAACTAGCCAGGATTTTTCCTGATGCGGTCATCTACACTGAAAATCAAACAGGCGGTTTTGAAGAACCGTCTTTTTTTATTGAGAAAATTGGGACAGAAGTGGCCAGGCAGTTCTTCGACCGACAAGCTAGAGGCTACAAGTATCAGGTCATCTACTTTCCTGACCCTGACCATCCCAAGGCAGACATGGAGTGGGTGGAGGACTACCTGCTCAGCGGTCTGTTGGAGCTCAAGGATTATGCACCATTGCGGCACATAGAGATGACCCAGCAAGAAGACAATACCTTGGTCTATCAGTTCGAAGTCTGGGGTCGCTTTTATCCCGATAAGAAAGAAGAATTCAAAATGAATAATCAAGAAGTGAAAGGAAGTTTCAAATGACAGTTTGGAAAACACAAAATAAGCGCCGGCCAGGTGCATATATCAACGTGATTGGTAAGGGCAACGGCAAAGTTAACGCAGAGATTGGTCGAACATTAATGCCGATTAGTTCCCCGTTAAATTGGGGTGCTAAAGGAATTATTAAATTAGACAGTGATGCCAACTTTGAGGCACTGCTAGGGCACGACCTAAGCGACCCGGAGTTGCAGGCAGTACGAGAAGCGCTAAAGGGTGCCAATACGGTGCTATTGCTGAATAACAATGACGGTAGAGCTGCAAGCGTTAATGACGCATCATTGCCGTGGTCCTTTACCGCTCAGTATCCAGGCACCAAGGGTAATGACCTGCATGTCAGTGTGCAGAAGACGGATGACAAGGTGACAGTCTCAACCATTTTTGGAACGAAGATGGTTGACCAGCAAGTAATCCCCGTTGATGAACCAGCCAAGTTTACTGATAACGACTTTATCAAAGTGACGGTTACCAATGACAGTGCGCCTCAACCTTCGCCATCTCCTAAGTCAGATGACGACAAGACTAAGCCAAAACAGTCACCAGTCACTAGGAGCTCGAAGTTAGAGCAATTGCAGAACGATGTGACGGTTGACTTGACTGGTGGTACGACTACAACGGTAAACGTAAGCGACTTGCTTAACGAAGCACTAGAAACTGAGGACTACAACGTGGCCACAACAGCTGGCTTTGTCGTTAATGACCCAATCCACAAGCAACTGGTCGATGAAATTAAACACTTGCGAGAAGACAACGGTATAAAAGTGCGTGGAGTAATTCCGGCTATCAATGACCAAATCAATTACGAAGGCATTTCAGTAGTTGCTAACGGTGTGGTCCTAGGTGATGGCACAGAATTAGATGCTACCGTCGCAACTGCTTACTTTGCTGGTGCGTCAAGTGCAGCTGATGCGGGCAAGTCTTTGACCTATACCGAATACCCAGAAGCAATCAGTGCTTATCCTAAGTTTAGCAATGACAAGACAATTTCAGCTTTAGAAAAGGGGCAGATTGTCTTTACCACGAAGCGCAATGAGACCGTGGTAATTGAGCAAGACATCAATTCCTTGACTAAGTTCTCAGATGAAAAGCCAGTGTTCTTCAGTAAGAATCGGGTAGTGCGGACAATGGACACCATTGTCACTAACACTGAGCGGACCTTTGAAGAGATGTTCATTGGCAAGATTACCAACGACACAACTGGTAGGGATTTATTTAAAGCTAACAGAGTTAGCTATTTGCAAGATTTAAGTGATGCGGGTGTAATTACTGGCTTTGATGCTAGTGATATCACAATCGATTCTGGTGACGACAGGGATGCAATTTTAGTCACACTGGCAATCACGCCGCTTGATTCGATGGAAAAACTGTATATGACTATGACGGTTCAGTAGTAGGAGGTAAATAAATGGCAGACGAAACAGTAAGCACAGTAGGCAGCTTCTTAAACGGTAGAGACACAATCTCTACCAAAGATGCGAAAGTATATATCACGATTAACGGGCAAGTTATTCCGTTAATCGAATGCAAAAAGTTCAGCGCTAAGCTAGAAAAGAACAAGGAAGATGTGCAGACCCTAGGCAGTCGCTGGAAGCATAAGAAGGTTACTTCAGTTGAAGGCACTGGGACATTAGGTGGTTATCTAATTTCTTCAAACTGGACCAAGTATGCCCTGCCTTATGTCAATGGTGGCAAGGACCTATACTTTGAAATCACAATGACAATCAATGATCCAACCAGTAGAGCCGGTTCGCAGACCCTGCACTTTGGTGAAGTCAATTTAGATGATGTGCCATTTGCTGACTTTGAAGCGGATGACGGCGTTATGGAATGGGAATCAGACTTTACTTTTGAGCAAGTAAACTTGGTATCAGCATTCGATGGATTCGATTTATAAAGGAGAAGTAAATAGATGGCTTACAACGTAGAGAGCTTTTTAGCAGAAAACGTCAAAAAGGAAGCAGAAACTAAAGAGATTAAGTTCAAGGGGTTCAAAGATCCCTTCATCATTAAAGCTTTGACAGCAGATGAATTTAACGATTTGCAAAAGCAAGCGACCAAAAGCTACATCAACAAGAAGACCCACCAGCGTGTGCAGGAAACAGACCAGAACAAGTTAGTTGATTTAATGATGGCAGATGCAATCGTACAACCTGACTTAAACAACGAGAAGCTGCAAAAGTCCTGGGGCTGCATTGCGGACCCTGCCGGTGTAGTGAAGAAGATGCTCAATGCAGGTCAATATACCGACTTGGGTCAGGCTATCCAAGAGCTTTCTGGCTTTGATGTCGACAGTATCGACAATTACGTAGAACAGGCAAAAAACTAATTGAAGAGTCCTATGGTGACTTCGGCATCTATCACTATGTGCTGAATGAATATCACTGGACTCCTAATCAATACGTTTCATTGTCAATGCAGGAAAAGGCACTAGTTATTGCTTCTATCCAGATTCGGCAGAAAGAAGAAAAGAAGCAAGAGCGTGAAGCTAAGCGTAAGGCGCGCTCAAAACATATTTAAGGAAAGGAGGATAAATAATGGCAACAATTAGCAGTACGCTTAAGATTAGCGATGCCTTTAGCAACACGCTCAACAAGTTTAATGCTGGTGTTCAACGCAGTGTAGGCTTAGGTAATCGATTAAAAGGTGCAATGAATAGTGGTGGCGGAGGCATGCTGTCGCTTGGCAATAATGCAAGGAGTGCCGGCATTGGTTTAAAGCAAATAATTGCTGGTACTGCCTTTGGAGGCATGATTAGTTCAGCCACAAGTGCAGCATCAGCAGGAATTCGGTCAATGGTTGGTGAACTGAACGAAGCCAGTGTGTCCTGGCAGACCTTTGACGGCAACATGCGTCAATTGGGGCGGTCACCGGCACAAATTGCAGCTGCTAAGGGTGAAATGCAAAAGTTTGCCCAGGACACGATTTACTCAGCATCTGACATGTCGTCAACGTACAGTCAGCTAGCAGCAGTTGGTGTTAAAAACACCACTAAACTGGTTAAAGGTTTCGGTGGATTAGCGGCAGCAGCAACTGACCCTAAGCAAGCGATGAAGACGCTTAGTCAGCAAGCAACGCAAATGGCAGCCAAGCCTACAGTACAATGGCAAGACTTTAAGCTGATGCTTGAACAGACTCCTGCCGGAATGGCTGCGGTGGCCAAGTCGATGAAGATGTCGACCCAGCAGTTGGTTACTAATGTCCAAGACGGTAAAGTCAAGACCCAGGAATTCCTGGACGCAGTAGCCAAAACTGGTACCAATGCTAACTTTAGTAAAATGGCCACCGAATATAAGACGGTTGGTCAAGCTATGGATGGGTTAAAAGAAACCTTAGCCAATGGGTTACAAAAGCAATTCCAAAAGCTAAGTAAAGTTGGTATCGAAGCAATAAGCGGCATTACTGATAGTCTGGGCAATTTGAATTGGAATGCCTTCGGCGATGGCATCATTAACGCTATTAATTATGTCAAACCGATACTTGACAAGTTTAAGTTGGGTTTAATGGATGTCTTTGATGGCTTCAAGAGTTCGGGCGCAGGTAGCGAAATTGGCAAGATGTTTCAAACAATTGCTGATGCGGCTAGCAACCTGACCGATACCATGAGTACCGGAACGGGTGGCACTAGCTTCTTCACCATGATTGGGTCAATCTCAGGCAAATCAATTGCGGGATTGGCCAAGGCAATCAGCGCCATGGCAAGAGTTATTGGCAAGCTCGATCCAAGCAGTCTAAAAGAGCTTGGTGCAGCATTTCTTATCCTTAAAACAGGCACCAAAGGATTGATTTTCACCGCCGTTGTTGCAGGGCTTAACAAGTTAAGTGAGCTAAAACCAGGAACCTTGAACAATCTTGCAGGAGCAATAAAAAATCTAGCTATTGCATTTGCTGTGCTCAAAGTGATTGGCACAATTGGCAAGGGATTATCAAGTGTCTTTGGCTTTTTCAAAAAATTAAAAAGCATGAAAACGCCTAAAGTACCAACACCTGAAGTACCTAAGACAGGTGGTATTCTTCAAAGTGCAGGAGCATTTATGAAACTCGGTGCAGCCTTAATGGCAGTAGGTGTTGCAGTCGTGCTAGTTGCTAGTGGCTTCTGGATACTAGCCCAGGCCGCAACGTCACTAGCAAATGGTGGCGGTGCAGCCATTGCTGTCTTCTTTGGAATGATTGTGGCAATTGGTGCTCTAGCAGTTGTTGTTAAGCTACTTGGTGCAGCCTTTATTGATGGAGCGGCAGGATTTCTAGTGTTTGGAGTAGCACTCTTAATAATTGGAGCGGCTATCTTTATTGCGACCGCTGGTTTAGCACTACTAGGGATGCAGCTGCCCAATATAGCTAATTATGGGGCTCAAGCAGCGCTGAATATTCTCTTGCTTGCTGGAGCCATTGCGGTGTTTGGCATTGCAGCGATTGTTGGTGCCGTCGGAGTAATTGGTCTAGCGCTGGCAATTGTAGTTTTAGGCGTTGCAATGATAGTTGGCGCAGTTGGTGCAGCACTGTTGGGTGCAGGACTACTGATCTTGGGTATCTTTGCAATTGTAGCAGCCGTCGGGGTGATGCTACTGAGTGTGGGAGTGGCCTTACTAGCTGCCTTCTCACTGGTGGCAGCCGTCGGTCTAATACTAATGGGCGTTGGAATTGCCCTAGTTGCGGCAGTTGCAATGATTGCAGCTGTTGGAATGCTGCTCTTTGCTGTAGCTTTAGCGATGGCCACGCCACTTATTCTGGTGGCAGCAGTTGGTGTTTTACTCTTGGGCGTAGCAGCCATTATCTTAGGTGCTGGACTAATGGTGGTTGGTGCTGCTTTGATGATGGTTGCTGCTGGTATGGTAGCAGCCGGTGCAGCTGCAATGATGATGGTGGCCATGTTCATTATGGCAGGCACAATGCTAGTTGCAGCTATCACAGGAGCTATGCAGAATGTGGTTAGCGCGGTACGTAACGGTGTGCAGAACGCGGTTAATGCAGCCAAAAGTTTTGGCAGCGCATTGGTAAGCGTTGGTAAAGACCTAATTCAAGGCCTTATCAACGGTATTACGTCAATGATCGGTTCAGCTGTTCGTGCTGTCAGCAATGTTGCCGGCAAAGTAGTCGGTGCAGCTAAGAGTTTCTTCCACATTGGCTCACCATCTAAATTGTTCAATCAATATGGTCGCTGGCTAGACCAGGGCCTGGCGATTGGCCTTAACCATGACGCAGATGTAGCTGCTAACGCTTCAGCAAGTATGGCTGCAGGTGTAGTTGCAGCTGCGTCAGATATGACGCCAACGCTTAATCCATTAGCAATTAGCAAGTCTAATGCTGGTGACATGCTGGCTAACGGGTTTAATCGGGCCTATGATGCAATCACCCAGGTTGGCGGTGCGTTAAGCAGCCTTAATGGTGCCAATGCAGGCATTGGCATTGATGAAACCGATCAGATTGACACATCATACAGCGGCGATGACGGTAGATCTAATAGTCTGCTTGGCTCCAAGTTTGGCGGCTTCGGCAGCAAGTCTGAGGACCACAGCGCTACTGTGACAATCGAGAGTGGAGCAATTCAGATAAACAGTACAGGTAACGCTGACTATGATGCTGATGCTCTGCTTTCCGCAATTGAAAACAAAATTATCTCTAAAAGAGAAAAATCATTAAGTTAGAGGGTGATATTAATGGACGGTTTCGGTATATTCTTGACAAATTATAAGAATAATAAGACTGTCCAATTGCCGGTCAACCCGGCTGAGTTAAAGCTTAAGTACGAGGGCGATGACAAGAGTCAGACCGTCGTTAACTTGGGCGAAGTCAACCAGCTGGGTGACCTTAAATTGGTCGAACTGACAATTGACAGTACTTTTCCACTTAACAAGACAACTTACACGGTTGTAGACAGCCCTAAAGATCCAGACTACTACATTAAATTTCTTAAGAAGATTCAAAAGTCTAAGGGTCACATTCAAGTAGTGGTAGCTAATACCAAAATTAGCATGCCCATGACTATTTCTTCTTTTGAATACGGGTTTGAGGATGGTTATGACGAAGAATACAAGTACACACTAACACTGAAGCAGTATCGTAAGTATTCGGTTAAGAAAGTGGCCAAGAAAAAGTCAAAGAAGAAAAGGCATAAGTCGAAGAAGGGCAAGAGCAGGATTTCACCACCAAAGAAGTTTGGCGTTGGCTCTAGCGTAATCGTTAATGGCCGACTGCACATGGATGCCACTGGTAGAGGACCTGGAGCATATGAGAAGAATGCTAAGCGCAACGTGATTAATATTGCTACTGGCAATAAATATCCGATCTGTGTTGGCGTAAATGGTGCGGCACGAGGCTGGGTTAAGAAAAGCGAAGTGAAGAAAGCATGACGGCGACAACGTTTAAACTCAAAAGACGAAGCAACCTTTATCGGAAGTCGAAGAAGAACGGGAAAGGAACCACCTATGACCTGCGAGAAGTTGCAGGCAACATCAAGTGGACCACTGACCTGAACTTCTCAGCAGGTGAGTTGACCTTTGACTTGTACCAAGATGCGCATCCAATTATCCCTTATAAGGGGGACATTATTACCTTCAGGTGGGATCACCACAAGATTTTTTACGGCTATGTGTTCAAGTACGAAGTCAAAGATGACAATTCAATCAGCGTGACATGCTATGACAAGTTACGTTATTTGAAGAACCAGGACTCAATTGTCTGGAAGTCGGGCACTATTGCAGCGCGTTTTACCAACGTCTGCAAGCGGGCTGGTGTTAAACATAAGGTGGTCAATACGCCTAGGCACAAGGTGGCAGCAGAGGTCTGCGATGGCAAGAGCTACTTTGACATGCTCAAGAGCGCCATCACAAAGACTTTGAGTGCTACCAAGCACATGTACTACTTGTACGCTAACTACGACGTAGTGGAGCTACGACGGGCCCCATACAAGAAGCTGAAAATCATCATAGGCAGTAAGTCGGCAATGACCGGCTTTTCTTATGCCGTCGATATTAACAATGCAGCAAACGTGGTCAAAGTTATTCAGAAGGACACCAAGAAGTCTCAATCGAAGTCAGCAACTGCCAAGCAGGACGACCCCAAGCGAACCAGTTTCAAGTCAACCAGTGCCAAGGGTAAGTCTACAGAGCAGTGGGGCAAGTTGCAGGTGACCGTCAACAAGAAGAACAAGGCTAACCATGCTCAGATGGTCAAGCAGGCTAAGGATGAATTGCGCAAGAAGAATAAGGCTAACAAGGAGTTGTCAATTGATTGCTTGGGTAATGTTAACTTAGTCGCTGGTAATGCAGCCACAATTAAGATTACGGACATTGGCAAGACTTTAAAGAATTGCCCAATCTTGAAAGCAGAACACAACTTTGGCACAGACTATACGTGCAAACTAACAATGAAAGTAGGTGCAGCATGGCTGGCGAACTCTTAATGCAGCTGCTACAAGAGCGTGGCGGTAAAGATAGCGAATATACGGATGTTGTTTACGGTCTGGTTACATCGGTTAAACCGCTCAAGGTGCAACTGTCTAACAGTATGGTAATTGATGATAACTTCATTGTCCTAGGCAAGCACATTGGCAAATTCAAGCTGCCTGGTAAAGCAACTATTGAAGTCCAAACCCACAGTGACCAAATCGGCAACGTGTCAGGTAATCGGCCGACAGTGAAGGAGAGGATTACCTTCAAGGAGATGGAATTCGATAACAGCCTACAAAAAGGTGACAAGGTCACCTTAATTCGCATGGACGGTGGTCAACAATTCTATTTGTTTGAACGAGAGGAGGGCTAGCATGGACGATGAAGATATTATTGTTATTGAAGACGAAGACGGCCAAGCAGATGATGCCGAGTTGGAAGATGATGTCGACACTGATGAAGACGATGACGAAACTTTGGAAGATGAGCCGACGCTAACCTTCAAGGTTGAGAATGGTCGCATTCGGGGAAAGGTAGATGAAAAGGCGGCAATGGTACAGGCAGTCGACAAGCTACTGGCAACTGAGCGTCTAGTCTATCCTATCTACTCGGACCAATACGGTAGCGATATTAATGACTTGATTGGTAAGGATATGGCCTATGCCAAGGTTGAAGTTGAAAGAATGCTGAAAGAAGCACTGCTGGCAGATGACCGAGTGACTGATGTGCAAATTGAAACAATTGAGCAGGCAAGCAGTGACACATTAACCGTTAACGGCACTTGTGTGACGGTCTATGGAAATATAGCAATAGATAGTGAGGTGACAATTGATGAATCCAGATGAGTACGCGGCTGAATATACCAGCAGGGACTACCAATATTGGTTAGACGAGATGCTCGACAATGTGCCCGATGATATTGACCAACGTGAGGGGTCAATTATCTATGATGCCCTAGCACCAGCTGCAATGGTCATGGCCCAGCAATCGCTGACCATGGCTAACATCATTCGGCAATCTTATATCAAGACGGCCCAGGGCGAGTTCTTGGACTATCGGGCAACAGAACACGGCACGGAGCGCTATGCAGCCACGCACACGGAGGTCAAGGCTAAGTTCTTGAACTCAGACAGCAATCCGATTGATAACGTAAGAATAGGCGATAAATTTGCCAGCATTGGCGAAACGCCTATTTTTTGTACAGTACAGAAAATCAATGATGACTTGACAGGAGAATTGACTGCAGATGAAGCAGGAACAGCGGCTAACTCGTACATTGATCAAATCTTACCCGTTACAGCCAACGACTCGTTATCTTGGGCAGAGATTACCGAGATTGAAGTGCCAGCCAGGGATGCAGAAACCGATGACCACCTTCGAGAACGGCTATTGCGCTCAGACGACTGGATTGCCTATGGTGGCAATGTTACGGACTATCTAAGCATGATTAGCGAAGTTGGATCAGCGCAGGTCTATCCGGTCTGGAACGGACCAGGTACGGTAAAGTTGGTAGTAGTGGACAACAATTTAATGCCGGCAAGCAAGACTTTGGTCGATAAAGTTAAGAACATCATTGACCCTGTTGCCAGCGAGACGCAAGGATATGGTCTAGCTCCAATCGACCACCAGGTCACAGTCATGGCTCCTACACCGTTAACGATTGATATTTCTACATCAGTTAGTATTGATCGCAATCATGGTGTTGATACGGTTAAGGAAAAGATTAAGACAGCGGTTGAAACTTACTTTAAGATACTGCGACAGAGCTGGGCAGTGGTTGACCCTAAAGTGGGTCGTGGCTATGCCCAAACAGTTTACCGGTCCAAAATCCTGTCTCAGATTATGCAGACCGAAGGAGTAGTCAATGCGACTATTCCGACCCTTAATGGTCAGGATAAAGACATTGAACTTGTTTACAATAATCAGGTTTCACAACTTCCGGTACTAGGCGAGGTGACTTTCAATGGCTGATTTGATGAATTACTTGCCAGACTACTATGATGGTGTCTATGAAATGGAAGCCATTATGCAAGTTCAAGGCGGCGTGCTAGATGAGCTGGCTACCAAGCAGATGCGAATATTGCTTAACCTTTTTGTTACGCAAACAGACGCTACAGGTATTGCAGTCTATGAAGACCAGGTCGGCATTAAACCAGAACCGGGTGACAGTTTGGAAGAGCGGCAGAACAAGGTGCTAATGCGCTTGTTACCGCCTCGTCCAATCACAATTAGGTATCTGCGAGAGTTGTTTCAGACTTTAAAGATACCAGTGACGGTAAGCGTTGATTACGCAAAACGGAATGCAATTGTTGAGGCTAAGGGTACAGAAGTTGGCGCCAAGCAGATTGACTCGATCAGGTACATTTTGAATGTCTATCTGCCAGCCAACATGATTTATGAGATTAAGATTGCTCTCAAAGATGTTCAAGTGACCAATAACCTCTATGTTGGCATTGGAATATTGACCAGTGCGGATGTGGAGGTGCCTGCTAATGTATCACAATTTAAGAATTAAGGAAGTGATTGAATTTGTCAAAATACAATAAAACGGTGCTAACTAATGCCGGATTAGAGTTAGCTACCAAGGCCAACAAGGGTCAGGCGAAATTCGCTATCACCAAGTCCGCTGCCTCCACTGAGAAGCTTTCAGACAAGAGTATTGCCGAACTGCAACAATTGACCGAGTTACCAAGTGTAATGCAGTTCGGCGAGATTAGGGATGTTGCAGAATTAGTACAGGATAAGAGCATCGTGATAGGGGTCGGCTTGGTCTTCAACAACAAAGATTTGTCTACCAGCTACAATTTGAACACGATTGGTTTGTATGCTAAAGAAGAAGGCAGTGATAAAGAGATACTTTATGCGATTACTACTGCTGCTGAGCCGGAGAAGATGCCCGATTATAAGGATAAGGTGCTGTTTAACTTCCAGCTGACAATGTATGTAGTGGTTGGTCAAACGGATAACGTGTCTGTCAATGTAGTTGAAGATGGTGTAGTGACTAAGGATGAACTAGATAGAGTTATTAAAGCTCTACCCTTGAAGCAGGATATCCAGAAGCTTAGCGATAAGATTGACAGCAGCATCAGCAATCTTTACGACAAAGTGAAGAATGAATCGAAGTCGCTTGAGGTGCTTAATAGTCCCACTGGGAACAATATCTATGATACAACCATCAACTTGGACACTTACTCAACGGTGGGTATCACGAAGTTCTTGAATTGTAAATTGCAGTCTGCCGGACAATTGCCTGGATTTGACCAGAGCACCGATAAGCTTTATGGTTGGATTTTTAACATTCCGAAGTGGAATGGCGCCACTGAATATCAGCAGATTGTCTACATTTGTGACTATGGCAATGGTACTCTGACCTACGTCAGAAGCCGGGCTGACAAGAGCGGCAAAAAAGTCGATTTTGAGAAGCTAGCCACCGATAAGAATTTGACTGCTCTAGAGACCAAACTTTTAGCTGCGCTTGCTGACTTAATCACTATCACGCCAAGTGGAGCTAAGCAAGTTTTGTCTAATCAAACAATCAACCCAAATAATATCGTTGATAGTGGAGTTTATCGAATTTCTTCTTGCAAAATTGATGCTAAATCCAGCAATTACACTTTCCCAGGAAACTTCTGGGGGTGGCTTATTAATTTAAACTTCGATGACACTTCGAATAGCAATGCGGTTTACCAGATTTTGATAGTAAACGGAAAGCTGTACTACAGAGAGATGTCGGTCAAATCCAGCGATTATCCAATCTTTGGGACTTTTTCGTTCCTTGACGATATTCAGAAATTAAGCGATAAGTACGACCCTAAGTTTGTTGATTTAACCAATAAAATCGGAGACCAGAAGCAGGTCAATGATACGCAGGACACTAAGCTTGTCGATTTAACCAAACGGATGGAAGCACAGGAGAATAAAGAATATATCCACGCGGCTGCCGATTACGACACTGGTTTAGCTTACTCAAAAGCTCACCCTGAAGTAATTGTGGCTACACCTTAGGAGGTTGATATGTTAATTAACGGCAAAGAAATTAATAACCTGATTTTGAATGGCGAGACCTTTACCAAAAGTAATCACATTGGCAAGATTGGTGCCGCTTATGGAGATGCTAAAGCAACCGATAACCAAACGGGCAAGATAGTTAGCTACTTTTGGTGTTTGCACGTGATGGGTACTGAATTTAACCCAACAAGTACATGGGATTTCACGACTGCCATTAAGAACGGCACAAAATTTCAAGTTATTGGTCAAACAGACAATGATTATATTTTGGTAAGGTTGCTTGAAAGCAGTGTAATTAATTTTAATTCTGGTAATGTCTTTTCTGGTACTCAAGGAGACTTGTACTGGATTTCAAAAAATGGCTTAAATTCGGTAAGCAATAAAATCGTGTTTGATTAAGGAGAAAAAATGACAGAAAAAGAAAACAATGGATATAGACAAGTTTATCTATCTAATAATAAGGTCGACTGCGAGGTCTGGTTTGCGCCTAAAGATGCGCAGATAGCTTGGCCATTCGTGCCTGAGGCACCAGACTCTAGTATCAAGTCGCCTAAGTATGACTGGGACAACTATCGCTGGTGTGAAAGCGATGAAACTGCTCAAGGCAAGAAACTTGCCGAGGCTGAGAAAGCTATCGATAGTTTGACCAAGGCGGTGACTACAAGCCAGGCTAGTCAAGAAGCAATTAACCAGCAGCTTGGGTCACTTGTTACTCTGGTATCAACGGCAGTTGCATCGGGTTCTGATAAAGGAGGTAAAAAGTAATGGATGCCTCAAAAATTATTGAATCGCTTTATAAGTATCTGCTTGAAGTTGGTGTGTATACCAAGGAGACTGTAGCAGGATTTGTCGGCCTCACTATCGATAGGGAAGCCTACAAAAGGATTACGGGTGATGCGTATGCTGAGAAAGCTGATTAACAATATTAACTACAATTTCGACCAAGCCCTGGCTAGCGTATCAATCGTGGCAATAGGCGCCTCCCTTTTGTATGACAGAAATTACTTTTCTTGGCCGCCTGAACTGCGTTTTTTCATGAACGCAGAATGGCTGGATGTGATCATTTTAGTATTTGGGTTTGGATTATTGTGGTGCTCATTGAACGACAATAAGCACAAAGCGGTGCAGCAAATATTATTGATTGTATGCAGTACGATAATGATTGTCTTAGCAGTTACACAGATTTGCCATGCTGCTTTTGCCGGTCAGTTGCAAATGGGACATACGGTTATTGGCGATGTGGTAATTATTGCATTGTTATGGAAGGCAGCACTAGAAAGTTAGGAGAGTGATCACTTGCATGACTTAGTAAGCGATATACAAGTGATTGCAGCAGCACTAGGCGCATTAGCAACGGCGTGGGCTGTTTTTCACAAGTCAAACCGCGATAGCTACGCCAATATCATTGATGTGCTTAAAGAGGAAAGAGATGGCTTTCGCAAGGACTACCATCAAGAACATGAGCAACGTTTAAAGGCTGAAGCAGAAGTAGAAAAGTTGAAACAAAAAATAGACAAATTAAAAGAACACTAATCAATCAAGACAGTGTTCTTTTTGTATGGAGGAAATTTAAAAATGAATCAAATTGTAGGTTATTTTAATATCGCATGGCCTTATGTTGTACTGGCTGCAGTTGGTGTCGTAGCAATCTATTCTTATGCAAAGCAGCACAACCCGGCTTTTGCTGAAAAAATGGAGTGGCTATACAACGTAGCGCAATACATTGTTACTCAACAATCAACGCATGACAACAAGTCTGGCAATGAAAAGAAAGCCGACGCTACGGCTGCATTGCTTGAACAGGCCAAGAAGGCTAAAGCTAGGATTACAACTGAAACAGCAAAAGGGATGATTGAAAAAGCCTATCTTGATACGCAGAAAGATGATGCTGATACTGAGATTTCAGATATCCAAGGTATTGTAGATGATGAAGACCTGATTGAAAATCCTAGAGCTAACACACCAGTTGAAAATGTAGAGGTGGATAGCGATGACACAGACACTCAAGAGTAGAAGTTACTTAACTGACGTATCAATGTTTCAAGGCAATAATGTTGCCTATCCATACTCTAAAGCGACAATTATCAAACTTTGCCAGTACAATTATCCAGGCTACAATTACGCTCGAGCAAAAGCGCAAATAGCGTCCAGTAAAGCTCATGGTCTGCTGACTATGGGGTATTTTTACGCGACATTTTCCAATAACGTGGCTCGAGCCAAGGTAGAGGCTGAGTTTGCTTGCAAGAAGGCCAAAGAGCTAGGCTTACCGGATGGCACTTACTTAGCAGTTGACTGGGAAGGTGGTAGTGGAAACGTCATTACTGGTGGTGTTGGAAGCAGCACTACTGCAATTCTGGCAGCAATGGCTGTAGTTAAGGGACATGGATATATACCACTGTTTTACTCTGGTGCTTCAGCTATGCGCAACTATGTCTACACGCAGAGCATAGTTAAGGCATACGGCAATTGTTTGTGGGTGGCAAGTTATCCAACAATGGCAGCTGTCAATAATGCAAATATGGCTTACTTTCCAGCAATTAATAGGGTAGCAATTTGGCAATTTACGGACAACTATCGAGGATTGCACGTCGACGGTAATATCACCGTATTACCATTAAAAGCAAGCTCAGGTGGTTCAGGAGTAGCAAAGAAGGAAGATGATGACATGAATGTACATCCCGTTGCCAAGTGGGACATTGAACGTGTCTTTGTGGTAACTAATAAAAAGGGTTGCGATTTATATGACAGTCCTGATTTGAAGCATAAGATTAAAACCTTAGCAAAAAGTACCATTTATAAAGTGTTTGATGAAAAAGGCGGAGCAATAAAGGTTGGTAAAAACCAGTGGGTCGATGGACGTGCTGGCTTTACTAAGTCAAACCCACTTGCGACACATGATGACATTGGTGGGCGAGTTAAAATCATCTTGCCTAACACTCACGCACTATACAGCCCAACAGCTGATAGCAAGAAAGCTTACAAACTAGCTACTAATGCAATCTATCGCATAGTGGGACGTAAGGGCAGATTTTTAGAGCTAAAGGACAAGTACAAAGGAAAAACAGTTTATGTCACGGGTAACCGCGCATACGTGCTGTTTTAGTTATTTAAGTTTTGTAAATAGGCTCTTATGTATAGCTATTTAATTGTGTTTATCTGCTATAATAATGTATGAACAAGTGAATTATTTTTAGAATTAAGGCGATGAGTTTTATAATGAAAGATGCTTTTGTAAAGCCTTTTGTAAAATGGGTAGGTGGTAAACATCAATTATTACCAGAAATACACCAAAAAGTAATGGATGCAGGGCATTATTCAACATATTATGAGCCCTTCCTAGGTGGTGGAGCTGTATTGTTTGATTTGATGCCTGAAAAAGCTACTGTTAACGATTTTAATTCAGATTTAATTAATACGTATGTAGTTATTAAAAATAATGTTGATGATCTAGTTGATGCATTGAAAAAATATAAAAATACAGAAAAAGATTTTTATAATATTCGTGCGTTAGACCGTGAAAAGGGATATGTTAACCTTTCTGATACTGAAAAAGCGGCTAGATTGATTTATCTTAATAAAACTTGTTTTAATGGTCTTTATCGAGTTAACAGCCAAGGCTTTTTCAATTCCCCATTTGGACACTATAAAAATCCTAATATTGTTAATGAAGTAGTATTGCGGCATGTAAGTAATTATTTGAATGAAAATCAAATACTATTTAAGAGTGGAGACTTTAAAGATGCACTTAAAGGAATCAAAAAAAATTCATTAGTTTATTTTGATCCACCATATGCAACTCTTAGTGATACGGCCAATTTTACAGGTTATACTGCTGGCGGATTTAGTGACAGGGATCAACAAAGATTGGCTAAAACTTGCATTCAACTAGATAAGAAGGGTGTAAAGTTTATTGTGTCCAATTCGAATGTTGCTCTAATTAATGATTTATATAAAAACTTTAATATTTCAGTGGTGTTAGCCAAAAGAAGTGTTAACTCAAATGCTAAAAAACGTGGTGACGTTGAAGAAGTATTAATTACTAATTTTTGATTTAAAATTATATATTTAAATATAACTGAGGCTGTGAACAATGACGACAAGAAATAGTCAACGAAACGTTGATAGAATATGGGAAAAGATTTTTAATGACTTAAACATTTTAACGAGGTTAGAAAAGGATTCAACAGTTAGTATATCTGCTAAAGAAATAAAAAAATATGCCGAACCCCGTTTAATGACTAAGTTTGATCATAAAAATAATTTGCCTGACATTTTCTATGAAAATAAACTGAGCATTTTACCTAAAAGTAGAGGAACTTATGTAATTGGAAAATTTGATGCGTATGCTTCATTTAGTCAAGAAATCAGAGATGTTTCAACTGATGAGCTTACTATTCCAGAGTGGATTGAATCAATTGATTTTCAAAAAATAACTTCGGAATCAACAATTATGGATGTTGCATTAATAAGTAGAATGCTTGATCAGTTTATAGCAGAAGATGATGATGAAAATTCTACTTCCAATTTAGTTGCTACTGTTGACGGTCGAATGAGTTCTGGTAATTTTGATTTTAAAGTAGTTAACACTGATGGGCAATTAATTCCCATCAGTGTTAACAATAGTCAAATGGAAATTGATGGTGGCTATGAAAATTTTAAATATTTGACTTTAGTGGAAGCAAAGGCACATAGTTCAAAAACTTTTTTGATTCGCCAATTATATTATCCTTTCAGAGCGTGGGAGCAACGTATCAAGAAAGGAATTTTGCCGATATACTTGCAATATGATAATGGTGTTTATAATCTATCTCTTTTTAAATTTGAAGATATAAACAATTATAATTCGATTAAATTATTAAAGAGAAAAAATTATGTTATTGGAAAAGAAAAGATCTCATTAGATGAAATTATTGAGATATCAAATTGGGCAGAGGAGAATTACGTTTCTGAGCCATCTTATGAAGAATGCCCCTTTCCACAAGCGGATAATTTGAAAAACATACTGTCAATTATTAATTTTTTGAATAAAAAAAAGGATACTGGAGTTACAAAAGAAGATTTGTCTCTGAAATTAGATTTTGTTTATAGACAAGCAGATTATTATTCAAATGCAGGTAAATATTTAGGTATTTTTGAAGTTACCAAAAAAACGGGAATAATTACTTTTACAAAACTTGGAAAAGATTTTTATGGAAAAACTTTAAATGACCAGGAAATATTGTTAATAAGACTAGTTTTGAGGCATAAACCTTTTAATAGGATTTTTATAAAGACTTTAGAAAGTAAAGAAGGTATGTTGTCGATAAAGACCATTTGTAAAATTCTTAAAACAGAAAAATTTCTTACAAAGTATAGTGATGTAACAATAAAAAGACGTGCAAGTACTATTAATAGCTGGATTAAACAAATTTTAGATTTTGATAATGAATACTATTAACTCAATTGCATGTACTTTATAAAAAAGCCACTCTAGGGATTAAGTTCTCTAGAGTGGCTTATTTTTGTGCATAAAAATTAAAATTAATTAGCAAATATTGTTGGCATTGTACGTTAAAACGTGTATTATATAATATGTAAGGAGGTGAGAGATATGAAGAAGAAACGAAAGCATAAAAAAAGTTCTAAAGTGACACCTTTAGAACTAATCGGAGCAATATCAACAATCATCACAACGCTGATAACACTGCTCGAATATCTAGGAATTAAGCCCTAGTAGCTTTGAGGAACCGCAAGGTTCCTTTTAGCCATATCATAAACTATAATGGAGGATAAATCAATGACAAAACGTATGGCTTGGACAATAATGTTAGTATGTTCAATAATAACAATAATTTTAAAAATATTAATGATGTTAAAAGGATAGTTAAATGGCTAAATTAACGGATGCACGTATTAAAGCAAATAAAAAGTGGGATGAAAAAAATAAAGAGAAAAAGCAATACATTGTCGCTAAGTCTCAAGCTAAAAGGTTCATCAGCAAATTTGCCACTGAAGAAGACTTAGACACGATGCAAGAGTACATTGAGCAACGTAGAGCAGAACTGAAAAAATAGTAAGGTATCCAAAAAGGTATCCAACTCCAGCCTTGAATAACTTTAATAATCTATAAAATGCTATGAAATCAACTCTTTAATTTCAAAAACCTTGATAATAAATATAAAATACGCCCCTCATCTCCATATAAAAAAGCTCTTAACCATTGTGATTGAGAGCTTTTTTGCTTGTTTAAAGGATCCAATTGGCCTTCCAAGATATGGCCAAGATTATTATCTTCAGCTTTTCTGTGGCGGCATGCTTTTGCAGAGAAGGTCGCCAAAAATAGGATTCTTATATATGGCAACAACATCGTACTGCAAAGGTGGCAAGTCGGGTAAGTAACGCACTTGGCTTTCATAAATGCGGGGGATGGATAATTCTTTAGGATAAAGTGCTATCCCTTGGTTCAAAATAACATTGGCCAAAGCAGCGCTAAAGCTACTGCGATAGATGATTTTCTGGTGGTCAATAGCCATGGTATGCAAAATCTGCTTAATTTTGGTCTGTACGTCATTACTATCCGTTGCAGACCACTTTTGCAAAAATAGTGGCTGCTGCTTGATTAATTCTTGGTTTACTTGGCCTTGTTTGTCAAACATGGCTTGATTAAGGAGAAGACCAAAGTTAGCAGTTCCGATAGTTTTCTTGTGGATGCTCTTGATCTTGCTGACAGCAGTGGAGAAACCAATTAGCGCATCATAGTCACCCACATCAAGGCGTGGAATACTGTCAGAAAATCTTTCGGTATCAAGATGCAGTTGCAGTTCAGGATTATCCTTTTTTAAAGATTGAGCAAGCTTAATAGCCCAGTGGTCAAAGCCACGCAAGTAGCGAATGTGTAAAGACCGGTGGGCATTATCGAGATGACCTGCTTTTTGATTAAATTCGTAATATTGTTTTAAAAGAGGGATGGCAAAATGGTAGAGGTTGACACCGGGCAGGGTCACCCTGAAGTGGGAAGTGGAACGATCAATCAGCTGCACATTCAATTCTTTTTCTAAATTTTTGACCGCATTGCTGATGGCTGTTTGGGAGACAAAGTTTCTTTTGGCTGCGGGGGTGAAGCCTTGCGTTTCCACCACATCAATAAAATATTTGTATGCTAATAAGCTGTACTTCATTATTTCGTCTCCTTGCTTATAACTTTAGCTAATAAGTTATTAACATTATATGTTAGCGCTTCACTAAAAGCGAGGGTAAAATTAGCTGTGTAATAGATATTAGCTTATTTCAAAAATAAGTCTAAGTAAAAAGGAGAAGAAAATGGCTGAAAAATATATTTTAGCGATGGATGAAGGTACGACTAGTACGCGTGCAATCATACTTGACCACTCTGGGAAAAAGGTAATTGACTCGCGGAAAGAGTTTAACCAATATTTTCCTAAACCAGGCTGGGTAGAGCATGATGCTAACGAAATTTGGAATTCTGTCCTGTCGACCATTGCCAATTCATTCATTAATTCAGATATTAAACCGACTCAAATTGCGGGTATAGGTATTACCAACCAACGTGAAACGACAGTTATTTGGGATAAGAAGACGGGCCTGCCAATTTATCATGCGATTGTTTGGCAATCACGACAAACAGCTGCCTTGGCAGACAAGCTTATAGCGGACGGCTACCGCGATATGATTCATGAAAAGACCGGTTTGATTCCTGATGCATATTTTTCTGCAACTAAGATCAGATGGATCTTGGATCATGTTCCTGGTGCTCAAGAACGTGCCGAAAATGGCGAGTTATTATTTGGGACGATTGATTCGTGGCTGGTTTGGAAACTGACGGGTGGCAAAGTACACGTTACCGACTATTCTAATGCTAGTCGGACCATGCTCTTTAATATAACCAAGTTAGACTGGGATGATGACATCCTCAAATTGTTAAATATTCCGCGGCAAATGTTGCCAGAAGTTAGAACAAACTCTGAAGTTTATGGCAAAACTGCTGAATATCACTTTTATGGCAGCCAGGTTCCGATTGCAGGTATGGCTGGTGACCAACAGGCTGCACTCTTTGGTCAATTGGCCTTTGAACCCGGCATGATTAAAAATACTTATGGCACTGGTGCATTTACTGTGATGAACACAGGCCAAAAGCCAAAATTTTCAGCTAACAACCTCTTAACGACTATTGCTTATGGCATAGATGGCAAGGTCAATTATGCCCTTGAAGGTAGTATTTATGTTGCTGGTTCGGCAATTCAATGGTTGCGTGACCAGTTAGGGTTGATTGATAACGCAGCTCAGTCTGAAGAGGCTGCTAATGAGTCTAAAGACAATAATGAAGTCTTTGTTGTCCCAGCCTTTACCGGTTTAGGTGCACCATACTAGGATTCAGATGTCCGCGGCGCAGTCTTTGGTCTATCCCGGGGCACGACTAGCAATGACTTTACCAAGGCAACGCTGCAGTCTTTGGCCTACCAAAGTCGAGATGTAGTCGATACGATGTATGAAGATACCAAAATTAAAATTCCTAAGCTCAAGGTTGACGGTGGTGCTGCTAATAACGACTATTTGATGCAATTTCAAGCTGATATATTGGGCATTGATATAGAACGTGCCGAAAATCTTGAAACCACTGCAATGGGAGCGGCATTCTTAGCTGGGCTAGCCATTGGTTACTGGAAAGATATAGATGAGATTAAGGGCATTCAAAAGGTAGGTAAGACCTTTAAGCCAAAGATGAGTGCCAAAGAACGCAACCACCTGTATGCCGGTTGGAAGTCTGCAGTCAAGGCAGCGCAAAGCTTTTCCTATAAGCCCTATCAAAAATAAGATGCAAGTTCATAGAAAGAGTGATAATAATGACATTTTCAATTGCAAGTCGCAAAGATGAAATAAAGCGCTTAAAAAACGAGAAATTAGATTTGCTTGTCATCGGAGGGGGCATTACGGGCGCTGGCATTGCCTTGCAGGCTAGCGCTGCCAAAATCAAAACAGGATTAATTGATATGCAGGACTTTGGCGGCGGGACCTCATCACGTTCAACCAGACTGGTCCATGGTGGTATTCGCTACTTAAAGACATTTGACGTCCAGGTGGTCTCAGATACAGTCAAAGAGCGTGCCGTTATCCAGCATATTGCACCGCATATGACTAGGCCTGATCCTATGATCTTGCCGATTTATGACGAACCAGGTGCAACCTTTACCATGTTTTCGGTTAAAGTTGCAATGGACCTGTATGACCATCTGGCTGGCATTGAGGGAGATTCTCCGCTAGTGCAGTATGCCAACTATACAATTGATAAAAAAGAAGCACTGCGACGCGAACCCAGTTAAATCCCAAAAACTTAGAAGGCGCTGGCGTTTACTTGGATTACCAAAACAACGATTCCCGTCTTGTTTTGGAAAATGTTAAGAAGGCCCACGAACTAGGATGTCTGGCCGTTAGTCGTCTGAAGAGCATTAAAATTTTGCATGATGAAAAGAAACAGGTTAACGGCGTTCGCGTTCATGACAACTTGACAGGAGAAGAGTTTGACATTCGAGCTGACGTAGTAATCAATGCTTCTGGTCCGTGGTCTGATACAGTCAGAGAAGAGGATGATGCCATTTATAAGAAGCCACGTTTGCGGCCTACTAAAGGCGTCCACCTTGTGGTCGACCAGTCTCGACTCAAGGTGCCACAACCAACGTACTTTGGTTCAGGTACTGCAGACGGTCGAATGATCTTTACCATTCCACGAGAAGGCAAGACTTACTTTGGGACGACTGATACTGATTTTACAGGCGATTATGCACACCCAACGGTTGACCAGTCTGACGTGGACTATCTCTTGAAAATTATTAACCGTAAGTATCCGACTGCCCACCTCACAATTGACGATGTTGAAGCTAGTTGGGCTGGCGTTCGGCCCTTAATTGAGGTCGAAGAAGAAAATACAGCTGCTGATGCTGCAACCGGTGCCAGCGTCTCAGATAGTACTTCTGCACCATCTGCTGTTTCTCGTGGCAGTTCATTGACCGAAGCGGCTGACGGACTAATTACGTTGACTGGCGGAAAGCTGACAGACTACCGGTTGATGGCTAACGGTGCGATGAAAAAGATCAAGCAGAATTTGTACAATAAGTTTGGCAAGGACTTTATCCTTAAGGATTCTGCACAGATTAAGGTAGCCGGTGGTGACTTTGACTCTGATAATGCGGAAGTGGAACTGGCAAATATTGCTCAAAGAGGTGTAGAAGCTGGGCTCAGTACCGGCGAAGCTAAAGAAATTGCCACCTTATTTGGCTCAGAGGCTGGACAAATATACGATCATGCAAGGCAAATCAAGCCGGCAGACGGATTAAGCTTAGGCGAAACAGCGTCACTTGATTATGCGTTAGCCGAAGAAATGACGCTTACTCCAGTTGACTATCTCTTGCGTCGGACCTACCACTTATTATTTAAAGGTGATACTCTGGATCAAGTTAAGACTGGCGTTATCAAACACATGGCAAGGTATTATGGCTGGGATAAACCTCAGACAGAAGAGTATGAGCGAGATTTAGAAGCTGAGATTTCTGAAGCACGCTTGGACAAGTTGAAAAAATAAAAAGTAAATTTAGTAGTAGATTATTTCCCCAAGAACCCGCCGGATTTCCCGGTGGGTTTTTTAATGGCCAACTTGCAGGTTCCAAAAGCCCAAGTTTGTCAATAAAATAGTGTATCTTCTAAAAAAGCAATTTTATTTTGTGGTCCAAAAGTTTAAACTAAAGCATGAGGTGATTTATAACATGGAACCAATTTTTTTGACCCCATACTTTAGAAGCAAAATATGGGGTGGACGGAAGTTAGAAACGATTTTTAATTATGATATTCCTGACGGCAAAGTAGGCGAGGCCTGGGTTATATCTGGCTATAAGGATGATGCTTCGACTGTTAGTGCGGGCAAGTTAAAGGGTAAAAGTCTACGAACGGTATACCAGGAATATCCAGAATTGTTTGGCAATCCTAAGAGCAAGGAGTTCCCACT
The DNA here is from genome assembly GCF_059900865.1 of Lactobacillus sp. XV31L. Lineage (NCBI taxonomy): Bacteria > Bacillati > Bacillota > Bacilli > Lactobacillales > Lactobacillaceae > Lactobacillus > Lactobacillus sp. XV31L. The sequence goes on from NZ_JBWXGC010000005.1 coordinate 109,898, forward strand.
TCTGGTTAAGTTCCTTGATGCTAACGATAATTTGTCGGTTCAAGTCCATCCGGATGACGATTATGCCCAAAAAGTTGAAAATGATAGTGGCAAAACGGAAAGCTGGTACGTTCTACAAGCAGATCCCGGTTCCTATTTAATATATGGGCACACTGCCAAGACTAGGGCAGAGCTGGCTGATATGATTCATAGTGGTGAATGGGACAAGCTTTTGCGCAAGGTTCCAGTGAAGGCGGGCGACTTTTTTTATGTACCTGCAGGTACTATCCACGCTTTAACCAAGGGGATTCTCGTGATTGAAACCCAACAATCAAGTGATGTAACCTATCGCTTATACGACTATGACCGGGTCGATCAAAAAACAGGCAAAAAGCGTGAATTGCACACGCAGAAGTCAATTGACGTGACCACTGTGCCACATGTTGATCCTAAGATTGCAGTCCAAGTGAAAAAAGAGCAAGATGCACGGATCAAAACACTGGTTGAGCCACCACTTTCTCCACATTTTTACTTGTGGCAAGTAGACTTAGATGGAAGCTGGAAGACGGGATTAGGTGAACATCCTTACCTGCTAGCAACTGTAGTTGCTGGTTCAGGTCAACTGGAGACAGGTAGTCATAAGTATAACTTAAAGGCTGGTACGAACTTAATTATTCCAAATATGATGAAGAATTTTGCGTTCACTGGTAAAATGAAAATAATAATTTCTACACCAGGAAATGAGAATTAATTTTCTCGCGAAAGGAAAAACGCATGATTTATATTGCTTGTGGTTCTGTAATGATGGTGGTGGGTTTACTATGGATAATCGCACCTGCCAAAAAACACAGCCCATTATATGGCTATTATTCCTACTTGGCCCAAGTCAATCAGGCAAGCTATCGCTTTGCACAGAAAAAGGGCAGCCAGCACCTTATCTTTTTTGGTGCTTTGCAAGTGGTCTTAGGAGTTGCAATCCACCTACTAAAGTGGGACCGCTACTTCTTGCTGTGGCTGCTAACCTTTTACCTTTTTATTATTTTTCCTATTATAGCTACGGAAAAAAGCTTGAAAAAGTTCTTGTTAAGTCGTCATGAATTGCCAGCTGATTATGTTGATCCTGATAAGGTGAAGCGGGAGCAAACCGAGGGATTTAGGCAACGAAAATAATTTTGCCGGCAATTAGCAAGGTATGGTATGAGCAATATTTATAAATTAAAAAGCACTTCAGTTGAAGTGCTTTTTGCTTTTTATCAGGTTTTATTTTATTTTTTCGTCAGTCTGGTGCCAAACTTTAGCGGCCACAGGAATTGATCCAAGCGTAGTCATTTCGTCTTTATTAACCACGATTAGGTTGTCAGGGCCTTGTGCTAGCTTGTTAAAGCTGTCTAAACTCTGATTCCTGAAGTAACCTTCGCCAGCATTTGACAAAGTAGCTTGTAGTTGGTTAATTCGGTAAGCTTCTGCGTCAGCCTTAGTTTTGACTGCTTCAGCTTGTGCCTTGGCAGTGGCAATTAGTGCATCATTTTTGGCTTTGGTTGTTAGCTCAATGTTCTTGGCTTCACCTTCGGCTTTTTCGATAGCAGCGATCTTTTCCCGGTCGGCAGTCAATTGTTTGTCCATTGCGCGTTGAATTTCAACACTTGGCAATAACTCGTCGATATTTACCCGAACCACCCGGATACCGTAAATGTCAGTCAAGTCGCCAATTGCTTCTGCCAGTTGGGTATTGATGCTGCTAGTGGAACCAAGTGCGTCATTTAAGTCCATTCGGCCAATGATATCGCGCAAGTGGCCACGGATTAACTCAACCATTGATTTAACGGAATCGGTATTGTTATAAAAATACTTGTAAGAGTCTGTAACTAGATAGTTCAGAGTTAAACTGGTAGTGATTTCGGCATTATCCTTAGTAATGATTGAATACTTGGATATTTCGGCTGGAAACATGGCCAATGAAACGCGGCGCATTTTTTGCACTAAAGGAATAATTAAAACTAAACCTGCTTTAACAGTCCTAGAGTATTTGCCTAAAGTTTCAATCAAGCCTTCGTTATTCTGGGGCACCACGCGGCAACATGATAAGAATAACAGGATGAGAACAATAAAAAGAAATAAATAAAGCATCAAAAATCAACCTCCAGTGCAGATCACTTTATATTAATAATATTATCTGCTAATTATAAGACTTTTTTTGGTTTTTGCCAGCTTTATTTTTCTTTTCGCTTAAGTGGTTACCCGAAACAGACTCGGGCACATTAGTAATTTCTTCTTGCCGGCCCCTCAATTCAGGTGCATCTGTCTTGTAGAGGTTAGTAGTCGACTTGCGGTATTTGCTAATCAGGGCTGTAGACTTGGCCTTTAAAGAAGTGCGCAATTCTTCCATTTGCTGGAAGTTGGTCAGATAATCAAATTGGTCTGGGTCAACGGGTTGAAAACCTTTAGGCGTGTAAAAACGCAAGAGGTTATGGTTGTTGAGCAGGTCTGAGTATTTGAGCTCCTTCTTTCCTTGCTTGGCAAGTTGAGCAATCTCTACCTCTTCTTGCTTGGTGTAGTTGACGATCTCTTTGCCACTTTGGCGGTCATAGACAATGCCCTTCTTGCCCTTGCCGCCAATAATGACATATTTTTGGCTGACAATGGTGCCGTTGCGGAAGACCACCCAAGGTTTGTACTGGGGAGACAGAATATCGCTGCCGAACTGAATGTAATTGCGGTTGGAAATACCAAGCAGGTGCAGCAGGGTAGGCAACACGTCAATTTCTCCGGCTACTTGGTGGTTGATCCCACCCCTTAGCTTAGGAGCATGAATCATGAAGGGAACCCGCTGCATTTGAGCGTTATTATAATTGTTCCAGGTGTCAGAACTTTCGCCCACTATGGGTGCTAATGTTTCATTTTCGGAATTGGTTAAGCCATAATGGTCGCCGTAGATGACAACCATTGTGTTGTTGATTAAGCCCGATTTTTTTAGGTAAGAAAAGAATTCACGCACGGACTGGTCTAGGTAATGAGCCGTCTCAAAGTAATTGTTAATTGACTTGTCGCTTGTTGTGCTTGTCTTAAAGTGCGGATCAAGGTCTTCTTCGTCCATGTCAAAGGGCGTGTGGTTGGTTACCGTAATAAACTTGTTGTAGAAGGGCTGCTGCATTCGTTCCAAGTACTTGATGCTTTCGGCAAAGAATAACTTGTCTTTAATGCCATAGCCAATGCGATCGTCCTTGTTATTGCTGAAGTAATTTTGGTCGAAGAAGTAGTTGTAACCCATATTCTTGTAGACATCGTCACGATTCCAAAAAGATCCAACATTGCCGTGAAAAACAGCTGACGTATAGTGGCCATGCTCGCGTAAAATCTGGGGGGCTGCTTGAAAAGTATTTGAACCACCCAATGCAGTAAAAAGGGAACCGTCTGAAATGCCATAAGTACTGGTTTCCAACATGTTTTCAGCATCGCTGGTGCGGCCAATACCAACTTGGTGGTAGAAGTTGTCAAAGCTTAAGGTGTGCTGGTCACGGTAAAGAGAGTTAAGGAAGGGGGTAACTTCCTTGCCATTAATCTTGAGGTTGATGATAAATTGCTGGAAACTTTCCAAGTGGATCACAACCACATTTTTGCCCTTAGCCACGCCAAAGTACTTACTGTTTTTAGCCAGCTTGTTTTTTTTCGTATAGGCGATAATCTTGTTTAAATCTGCTGTATTGGCGTTGCGGTTTACTTGCTCGGTCTGTTCGTTTTTAATGCCATCATAGACTGTGTATGCGTCAATGCCTAGGTACTTGACTATGTATGAGCGGTCAAATGTAGTACCAAGGAGGCGTGGCCGTGAAGATTCAGCCAGGAAGATATTCACGACCAAAATCAAGGCCCCAAGTGTAGTCACGGTAAAGGGGGTAAGCAAGCCGTAAGATTTTTGGTCAATCTTAATTTTATGAGTAAAAATGAGGACAAAAATAATCAGCAAGTCCAGCCAAATAAGAAGGTCAGAAGGCTGAATCAGTGCTACAGCGGTTTTTCCCAGGCCCGGTGCCACCTTAGCCGAATTGGCAATCGTTTTGACCGTAATGAAATCGGCAAACTGGCGGTAGTACAAAACATTTGCAAACAAAAGGCCGGAATTGGCAAAGTCCATCAACAGCATCACGCAATAAGATACAATCGGTTTAGGGAAATAAAAGCCAATGCTTAATAAGAGCACAGCACTGCCAATAGGACTGATCCACATGATGAGGTGCTGGTAGGGGTCTGCAATACCCAAGTTAAAATCATGGTATGCAACAAAGATGTACTTCAGCGTAAACAAAGCAACAAGAAGGCAAAGAAAGCCTGTACGGGTTTGAACGAAATTAGTCAGTTTCTTTTTAATCAAAGTGAACGCTCCTTATCCCATTATTTTAAAAGTTTACTGGGCTTTAGACAATCTTTTCTGGATTGTTAGTCTTTTTTTAAGAATTAATCGGTTAAGATTGAGTATAATCTAAGTGAACACTATTTTAGGAATTGAATAAGATATGATTTTTTTAGGACCGCTTTATAATTTGCTCGCCCAGCTTTATGCAACCAGGATAAACCATTTTGCACTCATCAAGCTCATTATGCTGGCACTGGATAAGACTATTTTTTACTTTTTGGTTTTTATGGTTTTGCGCCTTTTTTGGCTACTGGCAATTAGGCGGCGCCGAACGATTAAATCTGAGGCTACGGTGTGGCTTTTTGCCTTTTATTTGCTGCTGCTTTTAATGGTAACGACCTTTCGCAGTGCATATTTTCCCTGGGCGTTAAGCATTAACTGGCACCGACCATTAACGGATATTAACCTGGTCTTTTTGAAAGAGACGTGGAAGATGTACTATGCACAAAGCCGGCTTGACTTTATTTATAACTCTTTTGGCAATGTTTTGTGTTTCCTGCCATTTGGCTTTTTAGCTCCCTTTGTCTTTTCAAAAAAGCAGACTTTTGGACGGGTTGTTTTGGCTGGGGCATTATTTTCAATCTTTATTGAGGGGATGCAGTTTTTGCTCGCGACCGGAATTAGCGATATTGATGATGTTTTTTTCAATGTTTGCGGCGTGATTTTAGGTTATTTGTTTTTCTGGTTGTGCCAGCGAATGCGTGGTAGGCTATAATACAGTGGAAAGCACTAGTATTTATCAAATAAGATTGTTAAAATATTCTTGTGAAATAAATATTTAATTCTGTAAAGGGAGCGTATTTTATGAGTTTAATTAAGTTTGATAGCAGCAAGTTAGCACCATTTGTTCATGAAAATGAATTGGGCGAAATGCAGGCGATGGTCAACGCTGCAGACCAGGAATTGCGAGAAGGTAACGGAGCCGGAAGTGACTTCTTGGGCTGGATTAACCTGCCAGTTGATTATGACCAGGATGAATTTGCCCGCATCAAAAAGGCAGCCAAGAAGATGCAAAATGATTCTGAGGTCTTGGTATGTATTGGTATAGGGGGGTCCTACCTAGGTGCACAAGCTGCGATTGAATTCTTGAATGGCGCCTTTTACGGCAAGAGCAAGGAAAAGTACCCAACGGTTGTCTTTTGTGGCAACTCGCTTTCGGGTTCATACCTGCATGACTTGATTGAATGGTTAGGTGACAAGGACTTTAGCGTCAATGTTATTTCTAAGTCTGGGACAACGACTGAACCTGCTGTTGCATTTAGAATTTTTAAGGAAAAGTTGATCCAAAAGTATGGTAGGGATGAGGCCAAGACGCGCATTTTTGCTACAACTGACCGGGCTAAGGGTGCTTTGAAGACCGAAGCTGATGCTGAAGGCTACGAAGAATTTGTTGTTCCTGATGACATTGGTGGTCGCTACAGTGTTCTGTCTGCTGTTGGTCTTTTGCCAATTGCTGCAGCTGGTGCTGACATTGATGAACTAATGAAGGGTGCTGCTGATGCTAGCAGAGACTGCCGCGATACTGACTTAAAGAAGGCGTCACCATACCAATACGCTGCTTTGCGCAACATCCTTTATCGTAAGGGCTACACTACTGAGATTGTCGAAAACTACGAACCAACTCTAAGAATGTTTAGTGAGTGGTGCAAGCAACTGATGGGTGAGTCAGAAGGCAAGGACAACAAGGGCATTTGGCCAGCAAGTGCCAACTTCACTACTGACTTGCATTCACTAGGTCAATACATTCAAGAGGGTATGCGCAACCTGTTTGAAACAGTTATTAGAGTTGAAAATCCAACTAATGATGTTGATATTCCGGCAGATGACCGCAATCTGGACCAACTGAACTTTTTAGCTGGCAAGAGCTTGAATTATGTCAATGAACGAGCATACGAAGGCGTCGTCTTGGCCCACACTGATGGCGGCGTTCCGGTTATGACTGTTAATATTCCTGATCAAACGGAATACACCTTGGGTTACCTTATTTACTTCTTTGAATTAGCAATTGCTATTTCTGGTTACCTAAATGGAATTAATCCATTTAACCAACCAGGGGTTGAAGCATACAAGCGTAATATGTTCGGCCTGCTCAACAAGCCTGGTTATGAAGAACTGCATGATGATTTAACTAAACGGTTCAATGAATCCAAGTAAGAATTTTTAAACTAAAAAAGAGTAGAAGTCATAGACTGCTTACTCTTTTTTTATGGAGGAGATAACATATGGAAGAAAAAACTGTAACGACCAAGCACGTTTTGGCAATTATTAGTTGTGCCCTTATGGCCTTCGTATCGATTTTGACCGAAACTAGTTTGAATGTTACCTTTCCAACATTGATGAAGCAATTTCATATTGGCTTGGGGCTGGTCCAATGGACAACAACTGGTTACCTATTGACGATTGCGATTATCATGGTAGCAAGTTCTTACTTAAATGAACGCTGGTCAGCACGGGAGTTGTTTTTGACTGCTGCCATTACTTTTATTATTGGATCAGTAGTTGCTGGCTTAGCTCCCAACTTTTGGATTTTGCTGGCTGGACGGTTAATTTCATCAATAGGTGCGGGCTTGTCAATTCCCTTGATGTTTAACCTGGTGGTAGAGTTGATGCCTCAAGATAAGTGGGGCTTTTACATGGGCTTGACTGGACTTGTGATTATTTTGGCACCGTCTTTAGGTCCAACATTTGGGGGCTCGGTCGTTTATTATTTTGGTTGGCCAATGATCTTTTTTAGTGTAGTAGTTTTGGCAGTGGTAATTTTGCTCATGGGCCTTGTAACTGTTGAACAGTATCATGAAAAAAGCCACCCCCAATTTGATTGGCTGAGTTACATTGTGCTGGCTAGTGCAATGGTGATTTTTAATCTGGGCTTCAATCGGATCAGCAATGGACTGGGCGATTTGGGCTTTTGGATCAGCATGGTAATAGTGGCCATCTTGGTCTTAGCCTTCATTCGGCTAGCACGATCTAGCAAGAAAAAGCTAATTAAGCTAGAGATTTTTAAGAATAAGCCCTTTATTTTTGCGATGATCTCTTATCTTTTGCTGCAATTTATCAATATTGGCACCAGCTTTGTCATTCCCAATTACGTGCAGATTGTCAACCATACCAGTTCTCTAGTTGGTGGCTTAGTCATGTTGCCAGGGTGTATCTTGAGCGGAATTTTGAATCCTTGGTTTGGCCACCTTTATGATAAAAAAGGTGCCCCGCTACCGTTGATTACCGGCACTCTTTTTTGTCTACTAGCATGTGTCTTGTTTGCTATCTTTAGTTTGGACATCCCAACGGTGATGGTGGGTTTCTTTTACAGTCTCATGATTACTGGCCGGCAAATGGCCTTTAATAACACGATGGCAGAGGCCTCAAAGTTGCAGCCAGCAAGCTTGCACACCGATGCAACAGCTGTTTTTCAAACTGGTCAACAGTACGCTGGTTCAATGGGTACGACCGTGACAAGTACAATTATCTCTGCATGGCAAAAAAGGCCCGGCAATTATGCAGCGCTCACGGCCCAAGGAACCCAGGTTGCCTACTTGTTTTTAAGCATTGTTAGTGTAGTAATTCTCCTTAGCTACCTTAATCTTTTCAGGCTGGAAAAAAGGGCTAAATAAATTAAGAATCATATCTATACCACGATTAATTTAAAATAGATACTCAATATTAAACAGCTCAAAGCAAAAGATAACAATTCACGAAAAATATTTGAAGTAATGTGGATTAATTTCATAACTTGTACTTTTATCAAGACTAATTATTTGTTGAAGCAACTTGGGAAAGAATTACAAATGTGGTTAAATACAAGTAAGCGGTTAATTTGATAGAAAGGAGCACTTTTTTGGTCAAAGCTAAGTATCGAGTTTACGAACAAATCCAGCAAATGCTGCAAAACAAGACAAAGGTTTCAACACAAGATATTGCTAGTGCAATGAAACTTTCACGTGGAGTAATTAGTTTATACCTCTCTCAATTATATAAAGAAGGAGTACTAATTAAAAAAGGAACTAAGCCCGTATATTGGCAAATATCATCTGATACGGATGTATTTGAAAATATGATTGGGTCAAACAGAAGTTTAAAAAAAGTAGTAGATAAATGTAAGTCAGCTGTAAACTATCCTCCACATGGCTTCCCTTTGATTATTACTGGACCTTCTGGATCTGGTAAGAGTTATTTAGCATCATTAATTTATCAGTATGCCAAGCAAAAGGGAGTAATTACTGAGCAAGCTAATTTTGTTGTTTTGAATTGTGCTGACTATGCAAATAATCCTGAACTCTTGTCCTCGGTGCTCTTTGGATACAAAAAAGGTGCCTTTACTGGGGCAGATAGTGGTAGGCTAGGGCTGGTAGACCAAGCTGATGGGGGATATTTGTTTTTAGATGAAATCCATCGTCTTCCTCGTGAAAGTCAGGAAAAATTATTTGCGTTGCTTGATTCTGGAAACTTTTATCCACTTGGTGAGAATGAACATTTTAAACATGTCAATGTACGGTTTATTTTTGCTACTACGGAAAATATCGAAAACAAGCTTTTAAGAACTTTTCGACGCCGTGTTCCTCTGCATGTCACATTAACTTCAATTTCTGAAAGACCACTTGTTGAAAAATGCGAACTAATCGAACTCTTTTTTAAGAGAGAAGCTAGAAGAATACAACAAGATATCAAAGTATCATATAAAGTAGTTAAGGACTTGCTTAATACTGACCAAATAGGAAATGTTGGTTCTCTGGAAAATCAAGTAAAGTTACTTTGTGCTGATAGCTTCAGTCTGAACACAGACACTAATCTCTTAGAAGTAGGCACAGAAAATGAAAAATGCGATTATTGGCTAATAAAGAAAACAGAAGCAAACTTTATACTTCATAGCGCTAAGTTAGATCTAGAAAAGAAATTAAGCACATTGATAAGCACGTTGAGCAAAAACGAAAAAAGCAATCATAGTATTGCAGATCAAACTTTAGTTATGAACCAGTTTTTACGCGATCTTCAACAAACCGCAGGCATTTTAATGCTGGAGGTTGACTTTGCTGATTTTCTTTTCAATCAACTTAATCTTGCAATTGAAAAAGTGAGTTTGAAATATGGTGTTTCAAAATATTTACAAAAGGATAAAATTAAGCAAACTGCAACTTTTTTGTCAATTATCCAAAAACAAGCGGAATTACCGGATGCTGCGAAGATTGTGGAAAGTGCAAAAACACATTATCCACGAACAATATACTTGTGTCTACAAGTTAAACAAGCTCTTAAAATTGATATTGACGATAATTGGTTGATTATTGCTCTTTTATACATGACCTTTGATGAAATTGCTTTTAAAGTGGAACAACAAAATCTACTAGGAATTATGGTTTGTCATGGTGGAGCTGTCGCTTCAAATATTTGTTCGATTGTCAACCAATTATGTGGAAACTATATTTTTGAGGCATTTGATATGCCAATCGATGTTTCTAATACAGAAATTGTCCAACAAATTAATCAGTATATAAAAGAGCAGAATCGTAAATATGATGGAACAATTTTATTATTTGATATGGGGTCATTAAGCAGTTTATATAAAGATGTTAAAGCTTTGCTACATAGTGACCTGCTAGTTATAAATAATTTGACAACTGCAATTGCTCTTGATCTCGGCTTGCAAATCCAGCAAAATACAAGCTTTAAAAAGATTGCTGAAAAAGCTGAAAATTATCCTAATACAATGAAAATTCAATATTATGAAGGAATCTCACAAAAGTCTAACATTATTGTATCGTGTATGTCTGGTGTTGGACTTTCTGAAGAAGTTAAAAAAATTATGCAGAGGGTTTTAAAAAGTGATATTGAAATAATTACTATGGATTATGAAGATCTTAGAGAAACACTTCATGGACATGATATTAACTATTTTAAAAACACTAACTTAATATTAACCACCAATGATATAGTTGAGCAAAAAGGAATATGCATTTTAAACATTTACGATATTATGGACAAAGATGGGTCTAGCAGGTTCCATCAACTTTTGAGAGAAATGGGAGAAGCAGATAAGACAATCAACATATTAATCAATGAATTACTTAAGTTTTTTACTATTGGTGGTGTTAAGGATAGATTGCGATTTCTAAATCCAGAAGTCGTTTTACCTGAAATACAAAAAATTGTAGAAAAACTAGAGCAATTTTATCATTTAAATTTAGACAATAAATTCAAGTTGAGTCTTTATATGCATATTGCTCTTATGTTGGAACGTTTGATGCTCGATAGCAATAGATTAAATAATACTAAAAGCGGACCAAAGAAAGAATATGCTACGCCTAAAGAAAAAGAATTTAATTTGATTGCTCAAAACGTTTTCCGGAGTCTTGAGACTGAATATAATATAAAAATTAAAGACTATGAAATATCGTTGATATATGAGATTTTTAGAAGCAATTTAAAATTTTGAATTGCTTAAGGAAGTGCTTAAAAAATGCACTTCCTTTTTTTTTGGTGAAGTTAAGGCTTGCTAATAGCAAGTTGGTATGATTTTTGCTATTAAGTTAATAGTAATATTAGGAGGTGAAAAAATGAGAAAATTTGTTTTAGTTAGTCACGGATCATTGGCTAATGGCATAAAAAATTCAATTGAAATGATTAGTGGAAAACAAGAAAACTTGTATGCTTTTTGTATGAATGATGGAGAAAGTCCAACAATTTTAAAGGAAAAAATCCAGGAATTCATTAAAAAAAATAAAATTAACGAAATTATATTAATTTCTGATTTTCCAGGTGGCAGTGTAAATACTATGCTTTTGAGCTTTCTCGGAAAAAGTAATGTGTACCTGGTTTCAGGAATGAATACCATGCTCGCACTAAATTTGATTTTAAATCAAGATGATATTGATAGTTGTTTGGAAAAGAGCATTAAAGCTGGAAAAGAAACAATTAGAAGAATTGAAGTAGTTGAAGATGAACAGGAGGATGATTTCTTTGATTAGTTTGCTAAGAGTCGACGATAGGCTAATTCATGGTCAGGTGGCTGTGGTGTGGTCGCGATATTTAGGAGTAAATCGTATTGTTGTTGCGAATGATGAAATTTTAGGTAACAAAGTGCAAATTATGGCTTTAAAAATGTCTGTGCCAGATGGTATCAAACCATTTTTTGTGAGTGTTGATCAGGCTACTCAGTTAATGAACAATCCTAAATCAGCCAAATTAAAAATCATGGTTGTTGTTAACAAACCTGAAGATGCACTAAGAATTGTTAAAGAAGTTCCAAATATACCTAAGATTAATTTGGGCAATTACGGTCGTGTTGGTACAGAAAGTATGGAAGGTAAAAAGCAATTGAGTAAAAATATCTTTATTACTGAAAAAGATGAAGCCATTTTAAAGGACTTACTTGCTACTAAAATTAAAGTCAATATACAGCCTGTACCAACAGATCCTGATATTTTGTTATCTAGTTTGATTTAAAAGGAGGTAAGAATATGCTTATACCAGCTTTATGGGTGGCACTTATTATGTTTATCGGAAATTTTTCCGATTGTGGGATGTCTGATCCAATGATTAGGCGGCCTCTTGTAATGTCGATGTTAGTAGGGTTGGCCTTAGGAGATTTAAGGACAGGCATTGTAATGGGTGCATCTTTAGAAGTGATTTTCTTAGGAATTAGTGGCATTGGGGGTGCTATGCCGTCTGATTCAATGACCGGTTCAATATTTGGGACAGCGTTTGCTATTTTGAATCATCAAGGAGTTGAAGTAGCACTTTCACTAGCTGTGCCAATTAGCTTGTTAGCAGTATTTGTTAATCAATTAGTAATCTTTGTTCGAGGATTACTACTAACTTTCTTTGAAAAATATGCAGAAGAAGATAAAACTAAAGCTATTGAAAGACTTCAATACTTGAGTATTATTGGTGGTCCTTTAGTTTATGCAGTTATTGGTTTTCTAGGTATTTATCTAGGTTCAGGTTCTATCTCTACATTAGTTCATTCAATTCCACCAGTCATAATGAATGGATTAACTATTCTAGGACAGATGTTACCTGCATTAGGAATTGCTCTTTTGCTAAATATGATTTATGAAAAGGGCAATATGGTTTATTTACTATTAGGATTTTTACTTTCTTGTTATTTAAAGTTGCCGATTATTGCTGTGGCATTAATTGGGATAATTATAGCAGTTATCCTTGCTTCTATTGATAAAAGTATTTTAGACGTTAAAAACGTGAAGGTAGTAAATCAATCATCCACTACGCAAGATAGTAAAAATAGTAATGACTCATTATAGGAGGACTTTTTCAATGACTAAAGGTAAAGAAGCTATTACTAAAAATCAGATAATGGACAAAAAGACATTTAGGAAAATATTTTGGCGTTCATTTTTGTTGCAAGGCTCATGGAATTATATTAATGGTGCAGGTGTTGGTGCGCTTTATATGATCTTGCCTTTTATAAGAAAGCTATATCCTAAGCCAGAGGACAAAAGCAAGCGTATTGCTGCTCTTAAGCGTGGCTTAGCATATTTCAACATTACGCCTGCCATTGCTCCGTTCCCAATGGGAATTTCAGTAAGTATGGAGGAACAGAATACAAAGATTTCTGATTTTGATCCCAGTTCAATAAATGCAGTTAAAGCTAGCTTGATGGGCCCTTTATCAGGAATTGGAGATTCACTTTTTTGGGGAACAATTAGAGTAATTGCCGCGGGAATTGGTATTAGTTTGGCCAAGGCGGGTAATATACTTGGGCCTATTTTGTTTTTGGTTATTTATAATATTCCCAATTTAATGACAAGATACTACGGTCTTAAATATGGTTATAGCTTAGGTGGAGATTTTATTCAAAAGGCATATGAAAATGGCTTTATGAAAATCATTACTAAGTCAGCTAGTATCTTAGGCATGATTATGGTTGGAGCAATGACGTTTAATACTGTGACATTGAAAACCATTTTAAAATTCAAAATGGGCAGTATGACTTTTGATTTACAGCAGATTTTAGACCAAATAATGTTGGGTATAATTCCTTTGACCGTGACACTGGTAACATTCTTTTTAATCAAGAAAAAAGTTAGTGCAAACAAAATTATTTTGTTAATGGTCATTCTTTCTTTTGCTTTAAGCGCACTAAAGATTTTTTAATAAAGTAAGGAATAAAAGTTTATGGAAAAATATTTATTTAGACCCAATAACTGCTTTTTTGGCGACTGTATGCCATTTTACAATCCAAAAAATCATTTATTTTACTTATACTTTCAAAAAGATACAAGGAATCCAGTTCCTTTTGGTGAACCTTTTGGTTGGGAACTTGCAACTACAGCAGACTTTGTAAAGTACCGAACTTATGGTGAAGTATTAAAAAGAGGTAAAGAGGATTCCAATGATCAGTTTATTTATGCTGGAAGCGTGTTTGAAAATAACTTTGGACAATTACGTGCTTTTTATACGGGTTATAATCGAAACTTTGTAAATCAAAATCGTCCTTCTCAGGTTTTAATGCAAGCACACAGTGATGATGGGATAGATTGGCAAAAAGATGGTATTGCCGAAGAACTCCGCCCTCAAGCAGGTTATGACGCAGATAATTGGCGCGACCCTAATATTGTTTGGAATGATCAAACACAAGAATATTTTTTAATCTTAGGGACTCGTTTAAATTCAAATGTCAAAGAGAAAAATGGCAGATTGGTGTATTACACGTCTAAAGATTGTATACATTGGAACTTCAAGGGCGACTTTTGGGTCCCTAATTTGTATACGATGATTGAAATGCCGCAATTATTTAAAATAAATGAGTGGTGGTATTTGCTTTATTCAGAATATGATGAAGAAAAAACGACGCATTATGCAATGAGTAAAAGCATTATGGGCCCATGGTCAATGCCAACTCAAGACACATTTAACGGTAGAGCATATTATGCTGCAAGAACAGCAACAAATGGTAAAGAGAGATTTCTTTTTGGCTGGGTTCCGTCTAAAGAGGCAGGAAAAGATGAGAACAATTATCTTTGGGGTGGAACTTTATTGCCGTTACAGGTTAAGCAAAGCAAAAGTGGTGAATTAAAAGTTAAAATTCCTGCTACCATAAAGAAAGCATTTGAAGAAAATATTACTCCTAGTCCTAGGATGCATACTTCACCTTTTAAAAGAACTGAACTTTTATTGAAAGAAAACCTGCCACTAAAAAACTATCTTTTCGAGAGTACTATTTCATTTGAAAAAGGTACGAGAAGCTTTTCAATAATGTTTTTTGAGGATTCTCAAACTGGTGAAGGTTATGAATTTAATATTGATATTGGCAAGAAAGAACTATCGGTTCGTAGAACACCTAACTTGCGCTGGTATCAAATGCTAAATATTGGACTTACTAGACAAGTCAATCTGCATCCCAATGTTGATTATAAGTTGACGATGCTAGTTGATGATACAGTTACAGTTGTAGAAATTGATGGTGTGGTTTTAAGTTGTAGAATTCAAAAAAATATAAACTCAGGTTTGAGTGTAGCAGTAGTTGATGGAACAATTAAACTTGGCTAAATGATTATTAAATTACATAATGACCGTTATGCTAGTTTATGCTCTGCCAGGTCAAAAAAGTTTGTAAAAAGTTTAGCAATGCTTACGAATGTAAACATTTTGCAGTGATAGCTCCCATTGACTTTGCTTTTTAAAAAGCCGCAATCAGGCGATTAAATAACTAAAAAAACGCCCCATTTTCACTAAAGAAACGGTATAATTGGGTAAATCGAAGGGAGCTTATTACAAATGATGTGTGATAATATTTATTTCAAAGTTTTGTGGGTAATTGTCTACGCTATTACCGCTTACTACACCTTTACAGGTAACATGATGATGGGGATGTACTGGATGGCCGGCGGCATGCTGGCTCAAGCCATAGTTGACCTAGTCTATCATTTCATGCCCGGTCACAAAAAATGCTAAAAAAAAAGCAGCTTCAGATGAAGTTGCTTTTTTAATGGTCATTTTCAGTTAAAAAACTCTGGATAATTTTTTCACGAACTGTGAGAAAAATCTGGTTGTGGCCAGTAGGATGGATGCGGTTGGTCAATAGGATTAGTCCCGACTTTTGGACTCGGTCAAGAAGCATCAGGACACCAGTGTATCCGGTATGCAAAATCAATGGGTAATGAAATTCATGATCAAAGCGTAAATCCCAGCCCCAGGACCGTGGCTGCACGCCAGCAGGATTTTTATTGTCAAAAAGCTGGCTAACAAGGTCTTGACTGTATGGCAAGATGTGGCGGTCTAGCCCAAGATAGCCCCGTGCAATCTTGATCAAGTCTTCCATAGAAGAAAAGAGTCCAGCTGAGCCACAATCGTTGCCGAGTTGGCGTGCCTTGGGATCATGAGGAATGCCCTGCAAGACAACGCCTTGGTTTGTGGCGGTTGGAACACAGCGGTTCTTTTCAGGAGAAAAGCTTGTATCCTTAAGGCCCATTGGCTCAATAACTTCGCTTAAGCCAACTTCTTGAACGGGCTGGCCATAGATTGCTTTTATCACCAGGCCAAGCAAAATAAAATTAGTATCGGCATAGCGCATCTTGTGTTCAAATTCCTCCGTTACAGGCAAGTGGACAATAGCATCTAGCAATTCATCGTGGTTTAATTGGTCGCGGTGGTCAATCCAACCCTGGATTCCACTGGTATGGGTAAGCAAGTGAAAGAGACGAACGCGCTTGTCTTTAAATTCAGGAACAAAGTCGCAGAGAGGCTCGGTAAAGTTGATTTTGCCCTCTTGGTAAAGCTTGAGCAGAATATTTTCAGTAATCAGCACCTTGGTTAGGCTAGCTAGATCATATTCAGCAAAAGGGCTAAGCTGGGTGACTGTAGGATAGCTGCTGGCAAAGCCAACAGTTGATGTGAATGTTTGCTCGCCTCTAATAAAGGTGTAGTTAACTCCCGGAACAATCCGTTCAGATACCATTGCTTCAATTAAGTTTTGAGTGGTCGAATAATCAATCATGAAAAGTTTTCCTCAGTAAAATTTGTCTTAGCTATATTATATCCAATTTAGACGGGCTTTTTACTATTGAGGTGTTTTTGTTGTAAAAAAAGTCTTGAAGTTGGATGAGCTTCAAGACAGATTGTAAAACATAGTAAACTGATTATTTGGATATTTTTTGGTTTATTTGTTTGATCATTATGCGGGCACGAGTTATAGAAATGATCCAAATGACTAAGTAGATGGAACAGTAAGTGATGGTAAAGTCTAGAATTATTTTAAGTTCAAGGGGCGTCCAGCCTGCCAGAAGAGCAAGAGGAATGGTCAAGCCATAGGAGATTAAAAAGTGGGTCGCAGTTTGCCGTGTGATGCTCCACCTTTCCTGATCAAAGCAAACGCTGCTGCCGCCCCAAATGGCTCCCATTAGGGCCCATATAATCATTGAGACTAAGGTTGCCTGTAAAGGATCAGTGAACTGGCTGACAAAACGCTCAGTAGAAGGGTAAAACTGGCTTGAGTGACTAGCAAAGCTGAAGTTAATAGCTAGTAGCAATCCAACTGTTACTCCAAGCGGCGCGAATTTGAGAGAACGACTGACAACTGTTTTAAAATTCTTCATAATAAGTACTCCTTTTTAATTTCTTGCATATAACGGCGCGAGGTATAGGTGGTCTTGCCGTTTTTGAGGATGACCTGGTAGATGCCGTTGCGTGTCAGCGCAAATTCCTGAATGCAGCTGAAGTTGATGATTTCAGAGCTGGAAATTTGTACGAACAAGTTGCGGGGCAATAGTTCCTTAATCTTGTAAAGCCGCTCCTTAAGCCGGTAGACACCATTTTGAGTTTCACAGACGACTTCCTTGTCGTGGGTATGAATCGAGATAATCTCATAATAAGCAATAATTTTTTTGCGGCCTTCGCGGTGGCCGATTATGCTTTGCTCATTTACGAATTGATCTAAGTTATGGCAAAGATTGGTGCTGCTTTCATCAATTTGCGGCGTGTTGACAGTGACGAAGAGCTCCTTTAGATGGGGAATCACTTTTTGATTTATGAGCATACGGTAACCTCCTTTCTTTGAAACTAAAGATAGCAAAGCAGTTCTGCTTTGCCAATAAAATGGGAATAATTGGTCGTTTTGCCAGCATAAATGGTAAAAAAACAGATGCTGAATTTTTCCATTGCGCTTTAAAAGTGGGTCATGCTATAATATTTTTTGCAAAAGCGAGAGTGGCAAATAGGGCAGTAAAAACTTCTAATGGGAAGAAAAAGCTCTTGACAATATCTGCTTATTCAAGCATAATAATTACTGTTGATTTTGCCCGTTGGTCAAATGGTTAAGACGCCACCCTCTCAAGGTGGAGTTACGAGTTCAATTCTCGTACGGGTGATTTTTAACACTGGGATATAGCCAAATGGTAAGGCACAGGTTTCTGGTTCCTGCATGTTTCGGTTCGAGCCCGGATATCCCAATTTTTGTGATTTGTCTTAGTTTCAACTAGCTTCAAGTGTTGATACTAAGGCATTTTTGTTTTCTGTGATTTTCTGAAATTAACTGAAATTAGCCCAATCGGTGCAAAATTCGGTGCAAAATTTTTGGCAATGGTGGATTAGTCAAAATATCCTAAAATTGGTATAGTTAGCCACTGAAAAGTGTTATAATATCAAGTGTTCAGAGATTTAATAGTTTATAGTTTAATTACCTCAGAAAGTCCATTTTGGGCTTTCTTTTTTTGCTTAAAATAGCTAAATCGGTGCAAAATTTCACGTTCAAGAATGTAGGCATCCCCCGAACATACCAAAAAGGGATGCCCAGATAACTTAGCGCATCCCCATATAGTTGATTTTATAAATCTATAGCAGGTACATTAGCATGTCCTTTCGTTGTCTTTGCCTTTTAGGCATAGTTATGTATAAATAAATTAAAACGCTTAGAAGGCGAAATAGGGCACATATGGAGGAAGCATCCCATGGAAGTTACAGAAAATCTAAAGGTGTTTTTTAAACAAGATTTGGACAGGTTAGTAGCACATTCTGGTAGATATAAAAGAGATTTAACAGCTGATAGGGTAGATAGCCTTACTACAATAGATAAGACGATAGCCACTGAAGAAATAACCTTTGCTGAAAATGTTACCTGGTGTGTTGGTAAGGCTATTCAGGCATGCTCTATTAAGTCTAGAAAGATACTTACTGGTGTTTACCTGTTGGATCAATTGAATAAAACAGTCATGAAAGAAATAGGCTATGGCCAATCTAGGTATTGGGAATTAAAGCAGATAGCCTTAGATGAATTTATGGAAAACTTTGCTGCATACCAAAATCAAATAGGACTTGAACCATATATTAAGCTAGTTAAATAAAACAGAGGTCGCGTTTAACGACCTCTGAAATATATTACTTAACCACCCCCCAAAAGTGGGTTCGTTGATAGGTCATAACGTAAAATTGCGTTTTGATTAATCATAACTCAGAATTGAGTTTTGTCTTTAGGAGTCCCCAAAAGTGGGGTGTCGTGTTTTACGACTACCTTAAGGAAAAATGTTCAGGTTTTCTCAGGTTCTAAATCGGTCTGAGCGATTTAAAACTACGAGTAACAAGTGTAGTTATAACTACGGTTGTTAATTGGAATAAATCCCAGCAAATCCCAGCATTTACTAGGGTCTTTATTTAACGAAAAACAGGCTAAATCGTTGATTTATAGCCTTTTTAGGCACTGCACACTTTTTAAATGATGTGCACCCTTTTTTTAGTATAAGTATGCAGCGATTATATCAACCAATCCAAAACTGGTTTGGTTAAAATGTAATCTGTAGAGCTAATGGAGGTATTCCCCAAAATCGGGGAAAACTAAATTATGCATCCCTGATAAATCTTGTAAGTCGATGGTTCAATCCCATTGAGTTTTTATTTTAGGAGCCCTCAAAAATGAGTTCTCCTCTAGTTTTTAGGAGGGCTCAAGAATGAGCTATCATCTTCAAAACCCAACTTTGGGGACTGATAGTCAAAGCTCAAAAGTGAGCTCTGATAATTTTAAATCAGATTTGGTTTTTAAAGTCTCAAGTATTAACGAACGCAATTCTGCGTCGGTATATCAAGGGGTGTCCAAAATGGACCTCCCTTTGGCCACAGCACGAATGACGGTGAACGAAACGTTCTCCAGTTGGTAGGGATACACTAGGTCATTAATTAGTGTATCGGTTAGGGGATTAGGTAAAACCAATTTTGGATTCTCCTGTAGCAACCCGGGCTCAAGATTGAGCTGGGCTAATAGCCGAACGCAATTTTACGTTGGGCTATAAACAGGTCGTTCTGAACGATTTGTTTTATTTTAAAGGTATCAGAAACCAATTATGGATTTTGACCAGTTCCTCAAATCCAATTATAGATTGGGCATGTTGTAGTACAGGTCTGCAATCTTCTTGGCCACGGCATAATCTCATTAACAATTTGTTATTGAGAAGCCGGTATTAACTCTTAACGGGCTCAAATATGAGCTGGTTGTGGTCAATTAAATTTATTTCGAAATGGTTAACAGCCATAACGGATTTCTAAGTGGGTCTGAGCCACTTAGAGATATCTAATGAGTGTAGTTGTAGCTACGACTTTTTAAGGGAGCCCTGAATTAGGGCGTCCTAAATTAATACCGTCACGAATCGTTACGGTATAGGTTGTTTATTAGACTCGATGGGTCACAGCCATTGAGTTTAGCTTAGTAAAAGGGGTCGGTAATTCAAAGACCCCTTTAGATTATAGGTAGGGGGTGCGTGTGCGCACGCTCTATACAATTCAAAGCCTTATAATCCTTTCAAATCAGTATCTGTTCTAAATACTTTCAAAGTATTTAAGTGATACGGGTGGTTTATACCAGTATTAAATTAACCACAGCCCCCTCCCTTAAAATATTTCGAATTCAGTTTTTGAAAGAGAAGCCAGCATTATGTGGTTGCTCTCTTCAGACTCAACGGGGGCGGGGGATGCTTAACGCATTAATTATGATATATTAGGCTTGTCGCGAAACACGACCGGCTAGGTTATAATCATTTATCTAATATTATTAAATAATTTAATTCTTATTATTGATTTGGTGCAAAAAGTTATATAATAATTCATCAAATACTTTTGATTAGGAGTAATAATGAAATTGAATATTAAAAAAATCGGACTTGCGATAATTTCTGCTAGTTTAATAGGCGCAGCAGTAACGCCAACAATAACACCTGTTTATGCGACTAGTAAGAGTAAAATAGTTAAGATTAATGGCATTAAGATGACCATGAAAGAGTTTGAACGTAGACTGAATAAAGCCAAGGTAGTATATTATGCCAGTAGGGAAGAAATAGATAAGGCCTTAAAACAAGGTGGAAAAGTAAAGCCGTCCAAGAAAATCAAACATAGCAAGAAAACTGGAGTCAGAAGAGTGGGAATTGCTCCAGCAGTAGCAGCTATGGCAATTCCGGGCGTAGGTGAAGCTGTTCTTACTGCGGGTGGTGTTATCCTTATAGGCGGAGTGGCCCTAGCAGCTGGCTCCGCTTTGTACAAAAAGGCTGTCCAATTATTTGCTAAAAATAATAGTAAGATTAAGGACAAGTTCAATAAGGCAAAGCCTCATAGAACGCATGCAAGGCATAGTACACATGACAGGCATACAAAAAAACGCTCTGGTGGATATGAAAAGAAAAAAGGTAAAAAAGGATGGAAAATAAACAAGTAAAAGTTGAAAAAGTATTGAGACTAGATGAGTATGTAGGCAACAATAACTTGATGGAAGTTTATTCTCAACACCGTAATAGTGATAGCTTTTTGTTAGGCTATTTAATAGACGAGTTGGATGGATATTACATCTTTGAAACGGTTGACGACTACGGTGCGTTAGATGGTTTTTCACTTTATGCAAAATCAGATGTTGATGAAATATTAACTCATACCAGGTACACAAGAATATATGAAAGTTATGTTTATTTACAAAAAGAAAGAGGAAATTATGATTCTTTTTCTTTAGAACAACAATATAGCTTTGTGCCTAAAAAAACTATATTGAGTATCCTTGAGTATTGTTACCTTCACCAAAAGATAGTTATGCTTAATGAAATTGAACATGAAGTTTCTAGAGGTGGGAGAGTGCTAAGTGTTGCTAATGGTACTGTTACCCTAGATGAAGTTAGTTATTATAATGATTGGGAAAATTCAGAAACAGAAGTTAAACAAAATGTACCAATAGCAATCAGTAAAATAGTAGGATTGGATATTATTAGTAAAGATAACTATCTCTACGAACAATATCTTAAACAAAAAAATAGCTAGTTAAGTTTTATTCATGCAATAACAAAGGTAAATTGTAAAATGAAGTTGAACACTTGCGCTGATTAGAAAATGAAAAAAGTCCATTGGACTTCTCTGATAGAATGTAATTACCAACCTAATTCTAGAAAGAAGTCTCCAATGAACTCGCTTAAT
>NZ_JBWXGC010000006.1:0-123407 GCF_059900865.1 Lactobacillus sp. XV31L
TTGTTTCTAATATTAAGGTACCTCCACAAGAAGTTATCCAGATAAAGCTAACCATTCCCGTTATAAAATTAAATTCAGATACTTCTTTTAAGTATTCAGATACCTTTCTTAGGCATTTTAATTTTTTGAACCCTTTACATTTATTAAAACTCTCTCGACTAAAAACAAAAAATATACCTGTAAAAATATTGAATACTAAAAGTACATATAAGCTTATAAATATATATATATTTCTAGTTATTAAGGTGGCGAATATAACTATAACAACTAATAGAAAATCAACTTTATTGGCTCTAAAAGAAAAATACTTATCTAGTACATCATCTTTTAAAAAAGATAAAAATTCTTCTTTAATTTCTTGATTACGTTTTTTACTATTTTCTTTTTTATTCATTTTTTCTCCTCATAGATAAATTCAGAATATAACAAATAAGGCTCTGTAGAAAGTTTAATAGAGTACACCCTTTTGAACTTCACAAAAATCATGTTATTATTAATAAGACAAGTGTTCAATAGAGTATGTTCAAAAAGGAATCTTAAACTATGGCAAAAATTGGTTATGCACGCGTTAGCAGTCGCGACCAAAATTTAGATCGGCAAATTGAAGCCCTAGAAAATTTTAAAGTAGATAAATTATTCTGCGACAAAATGTCGGGAGCAACTACCAAACGCCCGGAACTGCAAAAAATGTTAGATTACATTCGTGATGACGATGTGGTAATTGTAACCGAACTAGATCGCTTAGGCCGTAATAACCTGGATTTAACTAAGATTATGGGCGCAATTAAGGCTAAGGGGGCCACACTAGATATTTTAAGTTTCCCGTCTCTCCGGGGCATTGAAGATCCTAACTTGCGGCAATTAATGAATAATCTCATTTTAGAGTTATATAAGTATCAGGCTGAAAGCGAACGCAAACGCATTAAAGAACGGCAGCGACAGGGGATAGCAATTGCTAAAGCTGAGGGCCGCTATCATGGCCGCAAGCCCAAATTCAATAAGGACAGTCCCCAATTGCAACACGCCTTTAAACTTTATCAAGACGGTATGACAGACACTGCCGTCAGCAAGGTAACTGGAATCAATCGGATAACATTCAAACGGTATAGAGAAAAATTAGGGATTACCCGGATAAGTTAATCATTGTACAAAGTCAGTACAGATAAAAAGAAGCTCTGTTAAACAGAATTTCCTATTGAATTTCAAGCAGCCGGTTTAAAGGCAATCAGCTAAATTATATTAACATTAATTCATATTCACTAAGGCCGTATTCCAATATTCAATTGAGGTGTGGCTTTTTAACGTGTGCCTGCTTCCAGTTCAACCTTCATGATGTGAAAGCGACTTTCGCAGGCCGCATTGTCGTGGCAAGTAGCTCACCGCGACTTGCTTTGAAAAACACAGTGCTACTTTAAGGTATAACAATATGCTTGGGACTGGTATTGAATGCCTTGGTCGCTGTGAATCGTCATCGGGTACGGCAGTTTAAGCCGTCTAGCACATATTTAGTCTGCAGTCGCTGACTGAATTTCTAGACTCTGTCCGTCAAAATATTGGTATTGCGTTGCCCAGGTGGCAATCTTGTGATCCAGCTCCAATTATTGAGCCATAGAGCGGCTGCTATAGCCTTCTTTAAGGCATGTTCCAACTTGTGCGCTCTAAAAACCTCTTTAACACCAACAGCACCAGATTAAGCTAGTGCAGTCATTAATTGTTCGGTAGAATTATCCATGAGGAAATTTCTCTTTCGTTGATTTTACATTTTACAAGACAATCATATGAGGAAGAGATTCCTTTTTTATTTTTATTTTACAATTTACGTTATAAATTAGCACAAAATAACATTAACTATCCTTGTTAATAATCTTATCTTTATAATAATTAAAGAATGATTTTTCTCCAACAACGACTGACATCGAACCTGACATGCCATATTTCAACAAATTATTTATTTTTGGATTGATTCGGGCAATTGATGTCACTGAATAACAGATGTTTTTATAAATATTAATTGGTGCTACGCTGATAGTCTTAATTGTACCATCAAGAATAATTGGCTTAGGCACATTACGTGTAACCTTAAATCTTATTTTTTGACCTGTTTCAATTGAGGAAATTTCATCCGTCGAAACAAAAGCGTTAATTGTAACATATTTTGCATTCTTTATTAAAGGATAAATTTCAGCAATTTCGCTTCCAACAGGAACATATTTTGCATTTTTATATTGATAGTTAAGATGGAGTACTCCCGATTTAGGCGCTTTGATTATACACGGACCAGAATCATTAGTACCATCTTTATAAATCAGTAAGACATCATTCTTATGAACTGATTTTCCTTCATTTAAATTATTCTTTTTAATAAAATTATTTGAAGACGACTGAATTATTGAAACATTCTGTATCGGTTCTATTGAACCCATTCCATCAATTGTAATTTCTCGTTTACCAAAAAAAGAAAAAATGAAAATCACTAAAACAACAAGCACGACAGGAATAATAATTAAAGTCGAAAAGTTATTAAAACGTTTAGAATAAAATTCACTACTCTCTAAATATTTATTTTCCACAACGCATTTCCTCCATGTCACCCTTTTACTAAATTATAATAAAAGCCATGCTTATCTAATAATTCCTGATGACTTCCATGTTCAACAATATTACCTTCACTGAGTACAACAATGTTATTGGTATCATGAGCAATTGACAGCCGATGAGCAATAAAAATAATAGTTCTATTTTTTATATTTAACAAATTTCTAATTAGATGCTTTTCAGTAATCGTGTCCAGACCACTAGTAGATTCATCCAAAATCAAAACTTTTGCTGGAGATAACAATGCTCTAGCAATTGCAATTCGTTGCTTCTGACCACCAGAGAGTACAGTTGCATCTTCATCCAGATTAGTTTCAAATTGTAAAGGCATTTTTATAATTTCGTCTGCAATCATCGCTGTTTGACAAGCTTGAAAAATATCTTCTAATCTTGTATTTTCTTTATTACCTAATTTTAAATTTTCAAAAATTGTACCAGAAAATATATATGGATTTTGTGGTAAGTAATTAATATATTTGCGTAAAACGTGTTTATCAACCATGCTTAATTGTTTATTATTTAATAAAATTTCTCCCGATGATGGTTCAAAAAAATTAACCAACAATTTAACTAGTGTTGATTTACCAGATCCACTCATGCCAACAATAGTTACTTTTTCATTTTCATTAATTACTAAGTTGACATCATGTAAAATTTCAACTCCATATCCATATTGATAACTAACTTTATTAAATTCAATTGGACCTCGCAACTGAGAAATCTGCTTTAAATATCGCTCTTTTTTGAATTCACTATTAACTAAAAATACTTCACTTAGTCGATTATTGGCAACGTGTGCGCTTTGTAGTTTAGGTTGCAAGTTAATAATATTTTGTAACGGATTAACGAAAAAAGATAATAATGCATTATAAGTCATCAATTGACCAATCGATAAACTATTATGTATGACCAAATTTGATCCTATCCATAAAATAAAAACTTCTAGACTAAGTTGTATAAACAGTTTAATTGCCTGTTGCAGAGTATCTAATTTTGTATACTTAAAACTTTTTTTCAAAAAATCTACAAACTCATTATCAATTTTCTGATAACACTGATTTTCACTATTAAGTCCTTTAATCGTTTCAATACCTCTAATATCTTCAATAATAGAGGAACTAACTTTACTATTAGACTCCATTACTCTTTGATTTAATCGTTCAAACGGTTTTGAGAATACGATAATAATCAACATATATATTGGAATAGATACTAATGTTATTACAAACAATTTTATACTTTGAAGGCTTAAAATGATTCCCATAACAATTACGGTTCCAACATCAATTAATACTGATAACACAGAACTTGCTAGTGCATCAATAATTTTACTGGCATCAGAAAATCGTGATACGATTTCACCAGTATTACGAGTTGAAAAGAATTCAATTGGAAGTTTGAAAATATGTTTAATATATCCCAAGTTAATATCTATTGATAACCGCTGTCCTAGTATTGCTAACAAAAAATCTTTTGCATAAGTAAAAATAGCTTGAAAGCCATAAAAAACTATCAAACCCAAAGCAACAACTGTTAAAGTATTCTGCATATTATTTGGAATATACGTATCAATAGTAGTTTGAAGAAAATATGATCCAACAATACTAATCAATGTCGTTAGCAAGGCAGCCATGGTAATATTAATTATAAGTTTTTTTTGCTTAAGCAATCCAGGAACAAAAGATAGCATAGAACTCTGTTTTTCTTTTACTGGTTCATAAATAGACTTGGGTGCAATGAAGATTGCGGCTCCCGTCCACTCTTGCTCAAATTTCTTTCTTGACATTTTGATTATGCCAACTGTTGGGTCTGGATCAGCAATTTTTATATATTTTTTAGTACCTTCTACCACGACATAGTAATGTTCTAAATTTTTGTTTTTAATAACATGTGCTATAAATGGAAGTGGCAGTTCTTTAATATCAAATAAACTCATATCAGCTTTTATTGCCTTAGTTTCAAAATCATATTTTTCTGCTGCTTGAACAATACCAAGAGCCGTTGTGCCTGTTTGATCAGTTTTTGCTAAATTACGGAGTTTTGCTAGAGAAATTTCAGTACCATAATATTTAAATAACATA
This sequence comes from Lactobacillus sp. XV31L, assembly GCF_059900865.1. Taxonomy (NCBI): domain Bacteria; kingdom Bacillati; phylum Bacillota; class Bacilli; order Lactobacillales; family Lactobacillaceae; genus Lactobacillus; species Lactobacillus sp. XV31L. The sequence continues at coordinate 4,677 of NZ_JBWXGC010000006.1, forward strand.
GCTAAAGCCGCAACACCACAATCAGTCTCATCAATTTGCGGAATATAAATCTTTTTCACAATGAAATACCTTTATTAAAATTATAAAAAGCCAAAATAATATGATAGCAATTTGTATTATGGTTTATGAATGCCTTAATACAGCTCATATTCTGGCGTGAATTATGGAAAATTTAAGCAAAAGGTTGAAAAATCACGTTAATTAGACAATGATTTTTCAACCTTTCAAAAGTATACGTTCTTAAAACAAAAATCCTTTGAACAATGTACTACAATTAATTTAATAAGTTTACATAGTTACTTGTCCACCCTCTAATTATCCTTATTAAGCCTTTGCTTTTTAAGCTTTTTGAGTTTTAAAATCATTACAGTCATAAAAAGGACAATGGAAATAATTGCTATCTTTAATAATTCACTATGTGGTGAGGGCAAACTCTTTAAAATAATGAAAAATATAAGAAAAATACACAACTTAGATTTTAATCTTTTTTCTTTCGATATATCTTTTGCCATATAATTACCTTTCTATACTAAATAAACAATTTTACGCAGCAAGCCAGATAGTTACTCCAAGAAGTATCCATTGGGCAGTTTTACCGGTATAATACCCAGTATAATATGCAGCTTGATTGCGACCACCATCAATTGTTCTCAATTCTACTGAATTAATTTCATTAAACTTATTTAAGCTTGCGATATTTTCCATTTTTATACTCCTAATACACTAATTAAATTGAATCTAGAAACCCTTGACAGAAGCTTCCAATGGCATCACCTACGGTTTGCCACCAATGTCTTTTACCACCAACTAAATTTCTCAATTCTTCTTCATTCAAACTTGAATATAAAGATAACACATTATTCTTTTTCATTATAAAAGACTTCCTTTCTATAATTTATCTTATTTGCTCTTGTACCATAAACTTTTACTGTATATTAAACAAAACAAATTGACCATTACAACCACTAAGTTAACTAGTATAAATCACAAGAATCAGATTATTATTGCTCCCAAAGCATTTAAATCTTTATTCTTTGATTTATATTTTATATTTTAAATTAATTTATTTTTCATTTATTAATTTTTGCAAATTTGCAACTCTTTTAGATTGCATTCAGGTCAAGCTAAGGCAAACGAAAATTAAGCAAAGCATGACGCACAAGGGCAACTACCATAATAAGCCGAGAGAAACTCAACAGAATTAAGATTAGTTCGCCATCAGAAATACAGGCAGTAGCATGATTATGTTTGCCGATTCGAACACATCAGAAGATTAAACAAACTAAAATACACGACTCTGATAAAATATCGGAACCGTGCAGTGGGTCTTGCATTTAGACTATCTAATTTTCTGTATCAAACTATAAAAACTGAATCCTTATGAATATCAAGAATTAGTCTTCAACTAAAAATTAACAACATGTCCTAATTTAGTTACTACAATAACCATCGTTTTTCATTCCCTTCTTCTGTCTCTTGGTTCTTATTTATTGCTTAAATTTTAATTCCAAATAATTAAAAGTTGCAAAAAATTGTAAATATACAAATTTACGGCAAATTTCTGATAAATTCTTTGTATCCAACTTTTTCTAGCAAAAGCTTAATGCCTTCTGCATCTGCATCTTTCTTTGAAAATAACGATTCAAAATAAAATCCAAGTAATTTATACATCAACAAATCAGGGTTTTCCGATGTATTTTTTAATAAATTCAGCGTATCTATAACATACAAGTCAACTTTATTCTGATAACAATTAGTCAAATAATTAATGCATATACCAGATATCCTTCTTTGTAGTTCAAAAGTTTGCTGGTATATATTATTTCTATAAGCAGAAATTATTTTTTTCATATAAATGCCTAGTCTTTCTTGATCTAAAATTATCATTGTATTTCCAAAAACTAATAAGAAATTTTTATCGTGTACCCAATCCTCACTTTTATTGAGCTTATCAGATAATTTTATTTTTGTTTCTTTGCTTATACTTTGGACATCATCCTGTAATATTGCAATTATCAATTCTAGCCATAACTCTAATGCACTATTATACGAAATTTTTTTGATCTCTTTTTGTATTTTCTTAAGCCCAGTTAAATCATAACTGTAAAAGCTTTGAGCAATAACATTTAAAACTTTGTCCTCAGACTTGGGACCATCTACATCAATTTCAATTAACATTTTTTCGAAAAAATGTTTAATATTTATTTTGTTTTTGCTCAAAATTTTAATCAAATTAGTAGCTCTTAAATCTTGTTCACCATTTTCCATTCTGGAATATTGTGAAGCAGATAAAACTCCACTGTTAAATTGTTTTTCCGTTAAACCCAAATTTTTTCTTTCTGATTTTAAAAGGGCACCTATTTGAAAATCAGCCATATAATCACCTTATGTCATGTCCTACTAACTTAACTAGTCAATATCTGTGCTTGTCGATATACGTCAACAAGATAATAATAAACGAGGCAAATGCCAGCGCTAATTCTAGCGCATGATACACACTCACCGACTGCACACCTTCCTAAAAGATTTCATGCCATAGGCACCCTTTCCCTTCAAGTGAAACAGCCAACCGCCCTCAAAACAATTTGCTATCAATTCAAACCTAATTATAACAAACTGATTGTACCTTTAACCATTGTAAAATCCTTCAAATACTAGCCTAAATTAGATTGTTTTCGGTACAGCAATCCTACTGATTTATATGACACTTATAAGGCTTTTTTATTTGGCAATTTGCGACAAAATTTTGGGCGCACTACTTATTTATTACACTTATTTTTCTGTTGAATGCAACAAAAAATCCACCGAGTATCATGGGATCCTTTTCTAGTATAACAGCTTCTAATAAAATAGCTCAGCCAGATAGGGTAGATATTACTTTTGCAATGCTACAAGAAAACGCCTACCGAATTTTATTTCCAATCCAGGGAGTTTGACCGTGGAATCTATAAAAAATCTGCGGATAATGCATATATATTGAAGCCTAAAACTGGAGGTAATGGAATTTTGATAATTACAAATAAAAAGTCATACTTGTATTATCCTAAATTGAAAGAGAAAGTAATAGTTGTTGAATAAACTAATGCATTTAAGTAAAAATAAAAGTCGTACTTGTAAAATAAACCCTCTAGATTGGACTGAAATCCATCTAGAGGGTTTAACTATGGTTAAGTTTGTCTCTGACCAAAATTCGCTGGCATTTTGTCATTAAATAAATTTTTTATTTAATTATTTATTTAATGTTGTTTAAAGCATCTTTTTACTCTGTTTGATCAACATGGGTGTACAAATCTGTGGCAGAGGTACCACGCTGGCCAAGCTGCTGTGAGACTAAAACACTGTCCTTAGCCTCTGCCAAATGCTGCATCATGCTCCAAACCTGCCAGAAGCACGTGCAATCCTGCAACACTTTTATGCTAAGTGGGGCAGGCAAACAATAGCTTTCAATAAATTATTACATTTACGTCTCATCTTTAATTCTACCTCCTAATCAAGACACCAAATCTTTTTTATCTTCCATTTCCAATAAAGATTTTCATCTTTTTGCATATATATACCGATATTATTATTTTTTATTTTTGCAGTGTAATAGCCAATTTCTTTTGTTCCACCTTGAAAATCACTGACTTCTTTACAACAATCATTAGCTTTAAGAGAAGTTAATAAGTTTTCTGTTTTTTTATTAGTGGAAATTCTTTCCATTTTTTGTATATCGTGTTTTTTAATTATTTGATTAATCTGATATTGCGCTACAGTAGGAATATATCTATTTGCCATCCAAAAAATAGATACGAACAGTCCCAAAACAACAATGCTTACATATAAAGAGACCTTTATTGTTTTAGTCACAGTCATCACCTCATTACGTTTTCAATAATATTGTAACTCTAAAAAATACAGGGAGTGTCAATATTATAAAAATCAACAAATCTGTTAAGCTTATATTTTTTACTAAAGGAAAAAATAAGCAACTACTAGATGTGACCTAGCGTTAGTTATTTGGGCCTTAATTAATTCCAAAAAACATGTCCATAATCATTACCACTCAATTATTCCTAATGCTATAAACCAAATGAGTGCAATTATAATGCCATTTCTTTGTTGTCTTTTTATTCTCACGTTTTCAGTCTCTGCCTTATTAGCATTAATGTCTCCAATTAAACTTGCAAACAACATACTTATTTCCCAGATTATAAGACTTATAAAAGATCTCATGCTATGCTCGAGAAGTAATGCCTGTAAAGGAAAAAGAAAGAAAATACAATTTACACAAGTGGTTTGATACTTACCATATAATTTTTTAAGCAGTTTCATATAATTGATTTCCTTTTTTTAATTCATAAATTTGAGGCTTAACTCAATTTATGTTTATAGATTCCTTCTTAATCCAATTTTGCTTTCTAAAAAAGTCATATAGTTTTTTTGACTATTGCTCTTTCAAATCTTTCAAATTCAGGAATTTGATTCCCTCGATAACCTGACATGTTTAAAGCTTTTATAGCGTTATCCATATTTTGTAAACCTTCTTCACTGTTACCAGACATATAAAGTATTGCTCCGTGATAAAGCTTTAATCGTATCATTTCAAATATAGAATCAGGTGAATCCAATAATGATTCAACTAATGTAAAATACGTTGCTGCCATGTCTAGCCTATCTCTTTTAATTAAAATTTCGATAGTATTTAACAACGTTTCAGTCAATCCATTTTTATTTTCTATAAGCGATAAATACCTCATACCTTTTTGATATACGGACTTGCTTGATAGTTCTATTATTTCCGTAGGTAAGAATGGAATAGCATTGGCATATAAAAGAAATTCATAATATGACCAATCCTCCACCCCAAATAAGTAATTTTTAATTGGTTCCCAATCACTAATATTAGGCTCTGTTTCGTTTACTGTAGTTGCATATAATCGACAAAGATAAATATTATGTTTATACCGTATATTTTTTTCTTTCTTGTATAATAATAATTCCGTTTCTTCCAAATTTTTTAGCATTACATTACTCTTAGCATCAACAGCGTCAGAAAGTCCTGATAAAAAATATGTTGTGGGTGCCTTTCAAAATTATTTGCTTGGAGTAGAAATTCATCAATATCAACATTAATATGATCCAATATTTCTATTAGTTTGGAAAATGATATCTCACTTTCCCCACGTTCAAATTTCGATAAAAAAGCTGGTGTAACAGTATGCCCAGCAGCTTGCTTTATAGTTACTCCCTTTGATTCTCGAATTTTTCTAAGTGATTCTCCAAATTTTTTCATTATTCCCTCTTAAAATTCATATATGACCTTTTTAGAGAAATTATATCACTTCTTGCTATGCTTGATGAAACTATTTGAGGGGTGATTCTATATGAAAAATATTAATTTAAACAAACGATTTACATTAAAAAAAGAACTATATTGAAAATTACAAAAAAACGGCATAAGTGTTTACACATATAGTTCAGATTTACAAAAACGTATTTATACTAAAGATCCTGATAATATGTTTTCTATCATGAAGCAATTATGCAAACCCACAACAATCTTAGAACTATATCAACTTCTTCCAAATATTCCAAAAGATTTTATAAATGAAGTGGTTCAATTCTTAGAAGATAAAAATTACCTATATTCTGAAATTGACATAGATCCTAAGTATAGTCGTTTACAGCATTTTGTATCTACTATTCCAAATACAACTTTTGAAAATTATGAAGATAAGCTTAACAATATTCGAGTCTTAATATTAGGAGTAGGAACAGGTGGTAGCTTTCAAATTGAAGTTTTAAAACGGTTAGGTATTAAGACCTACACCTTAGTTGATAAAGATACAGTTGAGTCCAAAAATTTATTTGCCCAAAACTACAAAGAAAAAGATATTGGTAAATATAAAGTTGATATTTTAAAAAGAGAGAATTCAGATTCTTCAACTCAAATTACAATATTTAAGACATATATTAAATCTTATAATGAATTAACTAAGCTATTAAACAAGCAAATAAAAAATTTCCAATCGTTACCTGTTATTGCAACTGTCCCTAAACAAGAAATTCTTGGAATATTAGATACAGATATAAATATACAAAAGCCTTTTCGTTGTTTCAAATATGTTTATGCTATCGCCTGTAATTTAAAAGATATACAAACCTTATATAACCGCATAACAAGTTAGGAGATTAAACCATGAATGTCTTTTTAAAAAATAAATATTTTAGAACCTTTTCAATTGCTGAAATTCTTTCAGGAGCTGGAGACTCTTTATTCTATTTAGCATTGATAACCTACGCAAGTAAATTAAGCAATTATTCGTTAGCTATATCATTAATTGCCATTTCAGAAGCACTACCAAAAGTTTTCAATTCTGTTGCTGGGTATTACGCTGACAAAACCAAAAACAAATTTAAATATATTATTTTATTATCTTTATTTCGTTTTGCTTTATATTCTGTTATAGGTATATTATTCGCAAAGAATATTGCTAGTTGGAATTTAGTTATAATCTCAATTATAGTAAACCTAGTTTCCGATTCAATGGGTGCATATTCTAATGGATTACAAATGCCTCTTATTGTTAACTTAGTCAATAAAGACGAAATAGGGGAAGCAACTGGATTTAACGGTGGAATCTCTGAAATTATAACTATGCTTGCCCAATTTATGGGAGCTGGACTTTTATTAGTAATGTCATACTCTGGACTAGCTTGGATTAATGCTTTCACTTTTTTATTGGCTGGAATACTATTTTTAAAAGTTAAAGTTCAATATGCTGGATCCAATAAGCAGTTACCAGAGCAAGAGGTTAACGAGCAAGGCTTTTTTAAAACTTTTGCTACTTCATTAAAGCAAATCAAAAAGTCTAAGGGATTACTAACCACCACCATTATTCTTGCATTACTAAATGGTATTATTGGAACCGTAGAACCAATTCTTTCTATAGTGGTAGCTTCTGCTAGAAACTCCATGATAATATTATCTTATAGCTTTACGATTGCTTTGGTAGGAGCAGCGATGTCATGTGGGATTATTTTAGGCAGCATTTTTGGACCACAAGTATTCAAAAAAACTTCTATTTTTACAATCACATTGTTATCAGCTATAACTAGCGTAGCTACTGTTACTGCTATTTTATCTAAAAATATATTTCTTTCTTTAATCATTTTGCTTTTTTTAGGAATTTTTATTGGAACTATTTCTCCCAAAATGATGCAATGGCTAGTTTCCACTGTTGACCAAAATATTTTGGCATCGTCTATGGGCGCCCTGAATACCATCCTTATTATAAGTGCCCCTCTTATGACTTCTATTATTACTACAATTGCTTCTGCTGATATAAATTTAGCTTTATATACACTATTAGGGGTTAGTTTAGTTATTTTAGGAATAGTAATAAAAGTAGTAGTAGCCAATCCCAATGAAAAACAATTAAAATGATGTGAACTCCAAAATGTTGAGCTCTTAAAAGTCAAAATATTCTATGGTCAATAAGCACGCTACCGCAATTTAACTGAATTAGCAGCAATTAGTGACTACATTGATTACTACAACAAACGCATCAAGTGCAGACTAAAAGGCCTGACGCCGATTGAATATCGACACCAAGCCCTAGCAAAATAATTATTAACATTTATTAGTCCAACTTTTGGGACTCACTTCAAATCCTAAAAATTAGTGATTTTCTTTAGTTAGAGACAATCAATAGCCTAGTAATCTTCACTTCTAATTTTTAACACAACTTTTTTCTTTTTGTAAAGATTTTTGTATGCGTGTCAGTATCTTCTTATAATGTTGCAGCTGCTTTAATGATGTGAGTGTGTGCGAATCAGTTACTGATAAATTTAACAAAGATAAAGGAAAAATCAAAAAGTTCAATTGAGGCATTAGTCTATCCTCCAAAAAGTGACATTATTCCTATTCCAAATCTACGTCTTCCAGGGAATTTAGGATCAAGCAATAATCGGTAAATTCTTCTCCCACTATCAGATAATTCCTGCCGAATTGCTAATGGAGTTAGCTCATTTTGAAGAGCACTTATTGTAGCAGCAAGATATTTTTTCTTTTCCAAGTCTCTCTTGGCTAAAAGAAAAATTCTCTTTTCTTCTGCTGAAATAGGTTCCTGTAGACAGGCATTAATTTCAGCTAATAATACAGTTTCTGGTTTTTCTCTTTTCATTGTAGAACCTCATATTTTAATGATGAAATTTATTAGAGCCAAATCCAAAGCTAAAACATAGAGCATCTCTTCTTCCTTGTGCCATATCGTGACCAACGGGAGCACTAGACCTATAATGCCCTTGATTGCTTTGCATTAAGTATCCATTAGAACCAGTAATAGATTCTACTATGTGCCATTTATAATTTATATCTTTAAATAATATATTTATATTGGTACAGCAATCTAACATGGATTGGCTTTTTTGATTAATCAATAACGTAGCTAACCACCATAGAAGCGGTGCTTGAAATTCAGTGTCTCCATCAAGCTTCTTTTGCACAATAATTTGTGTTAAAAACCTAACGAAAGTGAAAAATACCATCTAACTTTTCCTATTTTTTAGGCCGTCTCAAGTAGCGCAAATGACCATTTTTCACGTAGCGTTGGAACTGCTGGTAGAGTGGGTCAAAGATCTGCGGTTCGTCACTATTTGACATCATAACTTTAGGAAAGAAGAAGCGCTCGTCGCCTTGAAGGGTGCCATTAAGGGCACGCACTAGTGGACTTAGTTGGGACAGTTCAATGAGCTGGCCATCATCTTGCATAATTTCAATCTGACTATTGGCATTCTTGCCACTAGGCTTGTAGGCATCATAAGGCTCGTCAAAGGCAGAATTAGTATCAGTATAGTAAGTGGGATCAAAGCCAGCCTGCTTGATTAGGTCACGCATCTTGGGCAAGAGATTTTTGGTTTCATGGTCGATACAGATGCTGGCAAAGGGTCTTCTGAACAAGTAGCGGCTTGTCAAATCATCTAAAATCAAGTCGCCTGACGTGGTCCACATTGAAAAATTGGTTTCCATTACACCATCATCTAGCTTAAGATAGTCGTCCAGCGTCCAGCTACCCGCCAAAAAATGGCCCAAACTAGGCGTAACCTGTAGCTTGCCTTGCTTATAAACAATCTTTGCTCGTTCAAGCAAGTGCTGCAAAATTACTTCCATTGAACGACCAACCCGGTGAAAGTATACTTGCTGGTACATCTGGTAGCGAGAGACCACGTAGTCTTCCACTGCATGCATGCCCGCCATGGTGAAGCAAATGCCGTCACTATATGGCCTGATTTCTTGCAGGATGCGCGACAAGTCGAATTCCCCGTAGGTTACACCCGTATAGTAAGCATCACGCTCCAGGTAGTCCATCCGGTCGGCGTCGGCCTGACTAGAGATCATCTTAACTACTTGCGGATTAGGGTAGGTCTTAGCAATAACACTGGCCACCAAGTCAGGAAAATTTGGAGCAACGCGGCGCAAAACTTGGTTGACTTCCGTTGAGGGATCCGTGATAATCTTTTGACCAATCTTCTCGTGATTGGTGCCAAAAAGATGCTCGAAAGTGTGTGAATAGGGGCCGTGTCCGATATCGTGCAAAAGCCCAGCACATTCGACTAGGAGACGGTTGTTGTCATCCCACAGTCCATCACCTGGTGTGCGCGAGGGATATTTTTTGGCAAAAATATTGCAAATGCGCCGAGTTAATTCATAAACGCCTAGGTTATGTTCAAAGCGGGTATGGGTGGCTCCGGGAAAGATGTAGGCAATTGGCCCCAGTTGCTTGATGCGGCGCATGCGCTGAAATTCCTTAGTTTTTAGAATGTCTAGAATTACCTGATCTTCGATGTGGATGTATTCGTGAACAGGGTCGCGCAAGACGACTTCGTTAGTTAATTTTTGATTGTGAAATTTAGGCATGTTATGTCCTCAAAATCTGCTACTAATATGTGCAAAACATTTAATTACCTAAATTATAGCAAACTTGCGGATTCAGGGTTAGTTAAGCCACCAACCTGGAGAAATAATTAAAAAAAATAATAAAGCAATTGTTTGCTGGGCAGTATTTAGATTATGATAAGGAGAAGTTTACAAGCATAAATTAGGAAAGAAAACGCATGATTGAAAAGAAGTCCTATTTAATCTCCCGTTTGGCCTGTGGCCTCGGCAATTCGCTGTATGGCCTAGTCTTTACATGGTGGCTGCAAGTTCAGACTAAGAGCTCGACCATTGTTGGCCTGGCCAACGCAATTTTTGCGGTGACAGCTGCCTTATCGATTTTTTATGGTCCTTTTATTGATAGTCACTCCTATAAAAAGACGAGCATCTATTCAATGGTCATCCAGGTAGTGCTGACTTTTCTCTTGGCCGTGGTTATGGTCTTTTTAACGCATAATTATTTCTTGGCTATTTTTCTTGCTGGTCTGCTGTCTATTTGTGATGAATTTTTTGGTCCAGCTGATCGTGCAATATTGAAGGGTGCAGTTCCAGACGAGGCGGCACTAACAGGGATCATTTCCAAGGTTAACATTATTGACCAAGTGGTCAGCATTGGCGGGACTGCTCTTTCAGGCGTGCTATTGGTTTTAGCTACAAGTGGTCAAATCATCTTGCTTTGTGCCTGTCTTAGTTTGCTTGGACTGCTCTTTTTGATGCGGGTTCTCAAAAGCGTCCCGATAAAAACTGCGCACGAAGAAAAAAACCAAGTCGTGCTTGCAAGTTACTGGCAACGCGTGATTAGCGGCTACCAGTATATTAAGCAAAACAAGTTTTTAAAGCGTTACTTCTGGTCCTCCTTGCTATATTCATTTGCGGCTCCAGCAATGATTCTAATTCTGCCACGAGTCGCCCAGAAAGCAGGCAAGGCTTCATGGTACAGCACCTTTTATATTGTCTTGATGCTGGGCTTCATCGTAGGTGCACTAGTTTGTGGCCAGATGGCTGCCAAAAGTCGCACCGTTGCGTGGACCTGGCTTCTTAGTGCACTTCCGCTAGGACTTATGCTCTTGTGCGGAAGCAACTTGCTTGCCTTTACGGTTTTAATCTTTCTTTTTGCTTTCACTACCAGCATCCATAATATATTGGGCGAATCACGTCAGCAGATTGCAACTTCTGATCGATACTTGGGCCGCGTATTAACAACAATTAGGACTAGCACGCAGATTGGTGGACCAGTGGGATCAATTGCAGCTGGAATCTTGCTTGACCATGCTGGTGAAAACTTATTGATTTTTATCTGCACCGTGCTGGTTGCCCTGGGTGGAATCAACTTGTTATTTGTCCAAGAAGATTAGACCCATGCCTGAATAAGTAGAATATTTTCAATAAAAAAAGCGACTTAGCATGAGTCGCTTTTTTTGTAGTTAATTTATCATCAAATAGAAATTCATTTGCCTGAGCAAGAAACCTGTTCGGTTTTTTTAATTCAGTCGTAATAACTAGAAAAACAGTTGTTACTGTTAGCAGTTTAGTAGGCATTTTTGGACATTTATCTAAATGGATAAAAAAGTCTATCTAAAATGCCGTTTTACTGGAAAAACGAATTTGTGATAATAATCTCGTGAATCAAGGAAAGCGCTTTTAATTGATGATTCACTGTTGGTAGATAAGGAGAAGCAGTTATGAAAGATCCCGCAATAAATGTTAATTCGGAAATCGGGAAATTAAAGACAGTATTACTGAAGCGACCCGGTGCTGAAATTGAAAACATCACCCCTGATTCAATGGAAGAACTTCTTTTTGATGATATTCCGTATTTGAAGATTGCTCAAAAAGAACACGATTACTTTGCAAAGACGCTTAAAGATAATGGTGCTGAAATATTGTACATTGATGAGTTAGCTGTTGAGGCCCTTTCGCAAAATGAAAAGGTTAAACACCAATTTGTCGAGCAATACCTCAGCGAACACAACTATAGTGCAGGAAAAATGCATGATGCACTGGAAGAATACCTCAATGGTTTTAGTGTTCGTGAAATGGTCACAAAGCTCTACAGTGGAATTAGGCGCAGCGAACTAGATGTTGCTCTTAAGGACGAATCTTTACATGATTTGGCTGGAGGCGATGCAAGTAGTCCCTTCTTGCTTAGTCCATTGCCGAATGCGTATTTCACTAGAGACCCACAAGCAGCAATTGGTTCCGGTATTACGATTAACCATATGACCTTTAAAGCTCGGCAACCAGAGTCATTGTTTACGGAATTTGTAATGGAGTACCATCCACGTTTTGCCGGTCATGTAGACATTTGGCGCGATCGCAACCATGATACTCGGATTGAGGGCGGAGACGAATTAGTCCTAAATGATCATGTTTTGGCAATTGGTATTTCGCAAAGAACATCTTCAAGAACAATTGAGGCACTTACTAAAGAACTATTTGCAAGTAGTGACAGCAAGTTTGACACAGTGGTTGCAGTGGAAATTCCCCATAATCACGCCATGATGCACTTAGACACGGTTTTCACAATGGTCAACCATGATCAATTTACTGTTTTCCCAGGCATTATGGACGATGCAGGAAAGATGAACATCTTTGTACTGACACCAGGTGATAATGGTGAAATTAAGATGGTTCACCATACTGATTTAGCAGAAACGCTGAAGCAAGTTTTGCACTTATCAGAACTAGACCTGATTCTTACAGGTAACGGGGATCCAATCGTATCACCGCGTGAACAATGGAATGATGGATCAAATACACTGGCGATTGCTCCTGGTGAGGTTGTTACTTATAACCGTAACTATATCAGCAATGAAATTCTGCGTAAGCATGGCATTACAGTGCACGAAGTGATTTCAAGTGAATTGTCACGCGGTCGTGGCGGCCCAAGATGTATGTCACAACCATTGTGGCGTGAAGACTTATAGATTTTTAGAAAAATTAGTAAAGGAAAAATAATATGACGATTAATTCAGTATTTCAAGGACGTTCATTATTGGCAGAAAAGGATTTCACTCCTGCAGAAATTCAATACTTAGTTGACTTTGGTCTTCATTTGAAGACCTTGCAGCACGAGAATATCCCGCACCGCTACTTAGAAGGCAAGAATATCGCTCTTTTGTTTGAAAAGACTTCAACTAGGACCCGGTCAGCATTTACTACTGCTGCAATTGAATTAGGTGCTCACCCAGAATACTTGGGATCCAATGATATTCAACTTGGCAAGAAAGAATCAGTGGAAGACACTGCAATTGTTTTGGGTCGGATGTTTGACGGGATTGAATTTAGAGGATTCAAGCAATCAGACGTTGAAGAATTAGCTAAATATTCTGGCGTACCAGTTTGGAACGGCTTAACAGACCAATGGCATCCAACCCAGATGATTGCCGACTTTATGACGATCAAAGAAAACTTTGGGCACTTATGGGGCTTGACACTTTCCTTTATTGGTGATGGCCGTAACAATATGGCTAATTCTTTACTAGTTACTGGTGCAATGTTGGGAGTAAATATTCACATTGTTGCTCCAGAAGAACTACATCCAAGTCAAGAAGTTGTTAACTTGGCCAATAAGTTTGCAGCTAAATCTGGTGCGCAATTAATGGTTACTGCTGATATTGACAAGGGTGTAAAAGGCTCTAACGTTCTGTATACCGATGTTTGGGTATCAATGGGCGAAACTGACTGGGAGAGCCGAGTTAAGCTTTTGAAGCCATACCAAGTCAATATGGAAATGATTAAGAAGACCGGAATGGGCCCAGATGAGTTAATCTTCATGCACTGTCTGCCAGCCTTTCATGACGTTAATACTGAATACGGCAAAGACATTGAAGAAAAGTACGGCATCACTGAGATGGAAGTTACTGATGAAGTTTTCCGGAGCCAGTATGCGCGTCAATTTGAAGAAGCTGAAAACCGTAAGCATTCAATCAAAGCAATAATGGCTGCAACTTTAGGCAATCTCTTTATTCCGGATGTTCCACCACTTGAGGATGCAACAAAATAATGGCTGAAACAAAGGAAAAAGGAATTGCACTGCCAGCCCTTGTTGCTCTGGTAGTCAGTTCGGCTATCGGTTCAGGCATTTTCGACTTGCCATCAACTTTGGCTAAGGCGGCTACACCTGGAGCAGCTTTAGCTGCTTGGGTCATTACTGGAATAGGTATTCTAGCTTTAGCATTGAGTTTGAACAACCTCGTCCTTAACCAAACTGAACTAACCGGCGTATCTGACTATGCTCGAGCAGGCTTTGGCGACTTTGCTGGTTTCATTTCTGGTTGGGGCTACTGGCTTTCTGCATGGCTAGGCAATGTTGCATTTGCAACGATGTTGATGTCGTCTCTAGGTTACTTTTTTCCGGCATTAAAGTCGGGTAATAGTATTGCAGCCATTATCGTAGCTTCGGTTATTTCATGGGCGCTAACAATTTTAGTCACGCATGGAATTGAATCAGCAGCCTTTATCAATGCAATTGTGACGGTCACTAAGATGATTCCAATCTTTGCATTCATTGTAGTTGCCATTCTTAACTTTAAAGCTGGCGTCTTTACTAGTCACTTCTGGGTAAATCTGTCTACCAATCTTAGTGGCAGTTTAACATACTCTACGGCCACCCCTGCTGGTATTTTTGATCAGATTAAGGGCTGCATGATGGTGATGATGTGGGTTTTTGTTGGTATTGAAGGAGCTACAACCATGGCTGCAAGGGCTAACAAAAAGTCCGATGCTGGGCGAGCAACCATTATTGGTTTGATTTCACTTTTAATTATTTATGTTGTGGTGTCAATCTTGCCATATGGCTACTTGCCACTAGTAAAATTGCAAACTATGCGTCATCCAGTATTGCTTTATTTGTTTAGAGATATGACCAACTCTTTTGGGGGCGCCTTTATCGCTATCGGCTTAATCATTTCAATTCTTGGTGCATGGCTTTCATGGACAATGCTGCCAGTAGAGGCAACTTCTCAAATGGCCCAGCAAGACTTGCTGCCTAAGTGGTTTGGCAAGTTAAACAAGCATGGTGCCCCAGCCAATTCATTGTGGTTGACCGAGGTTTTGATTCAACTCTTTTTAATTACGCTGCTGTTTACCAATCAGGCATATGACTTTGCATATTCGCTTTGTACTTCAGCAATTGCAGTCTGCTATGCGCTAGTTGGTGCATACCAGCTTAAATTGGGGTGGCAAAATTGGAGTCTTAAGACCATTATCCCAGGCTTAATAGCCTTGGTGTTTGAAGTGATGGCAATCATCTTTTCAGGATTGCAATACCTATGGCTTTGTACTATTGCTTATGTAATTGGCTTTGTCTTGTATTACCGTGCTCGCAAGAGCAATGGTCATACTATTAGCAAGCTGGAATGGTTCCTAATGATTATTATCTGCTTGTTGGCAGTCTTGGCAGTAATTGCTCTGTTTATGGGCAAAATAAAAATATAGAAAGTATGGAAAAAAGTATGAAAAGAATTGTTGTTGCATTAGGAGGTAATGCAATTTTAACAGATGATCCTTCAGCTCAAGCCCAACAAGAAGCGCTGATGAAAACAGCTAGCTATTTGATGGACTTCATTGCTCAAGGAGACATTCAATTGGTAATCACTCACGGTAATGGCCCGCAAGTAGGCAACTTATTGTTGCAGCAACTTGATGGCAGTACTGAAAAGAATCCAACGATGCCTCTGGATACAGTTGGAGCAATGACTCAAGGTGAAATTGGCCTTTGGCTGGCTAATGCGCTAAATATGAATGCTGACAAGCGCAATATCCCAATAGATGTGATGACAATGCTAACCAGGACAGTGGTGGATGAAAAGGACCCTGCCTTCAAGGAACCCTCAAAGCCGATTGGCCCGTTTTATAAGCAAGCTGAACTGGCTGAAATTCGTCAAAAATATCCAGAATGGCAGTTGGTTGAAGATGCAGGGCGGGGCTTCAGAAGAGTAGTCCCTTCACCAAAACCAGTCAGCATCATGGAAACTGACGCTATTAAGGCATTAGTTGACAAGGGCATGACACTGATTGCTGCCGGTGGCGGCGGTGTCCCAGTTGTAGAAACACAAAGCCAAATTCGCGGCGTTGAAGCAGTGATTGACAAGGACTTTTCAGCAGCTAAACTGGCAGAATTAGTAGATGCTGATGAATTAATCATCTTGACCGCGGTAGAATATGTTTCACTAAACTTTAAACAACTCAACCAAAAAGACTTGCACCATGTTACAGTAGCAGAGATGAAAGGCTATCTTGAAGATGATCAATTTGCTGGCGGTTCAATGAAGCCTAAGGTTGAGGCGGCAATTTCGTTTGCTGAAGCAACTAAC
Source organism: Lactobacillus sp. XV31L (assembly GCF_059900865.1). Taxonomy (NCBI): domain Bacteria; kingdom Bacillati; phylum Bacillota; class Bacilli; order Lactobacillales; family Lactobacillaceae; genus Lactobacillus; species Lactobacillus sp. XV31L. The sequence goes on from NZ_JBWXGC010000006.1 coordinate 20,913, forward strand.
AAGAAGGCAGTCATCACCTCATTGGATAATGTGGCTCAATATTTGACGACGGGTGATGGAACAATAATAACCAAAGATTAGCATAAAGTTATACAAGCATAGATATCATCAATTTACCTAATCAAGTTTCTTATTTGTGATTATGAACACATATTAAGCAAAATTATAGTGTAATTACTTATAAAGTATGGGAGAATATGAATATGCTTGAAAAATTTATGCATGAGTGGCTATATGTTTCAGACTATGATGTTCCAGTAGCTGACAATGGCTTTGATGGTCGTGCCAAGTTAAATGGTGTTGATTTAGACAATAAGTATGTAGCTATGGTGGCAACTACTATTGGTAACAAGTTGCCTGAGTGGAGGCTAGCCTTTAACTTAGACAAGACTAAGCGTGTCTATGTCGTACGACCGAATAAGGAAAATGAACTTTTGGCTAACATGCCACGTAATAGTTATATTGGTATTGGTAGCAGTCATTTTGATCTTTCTGGCAGTATTAAGGAAGCATTGATGGCATTGATGTTAACAAATAGGTTTACCCCTGTTGTTCACTATACTGAAATAGCAAACATGTCGGCTATTGTCCACTCATCCTTGGATTACCCTTTAATACGTAAAAAATTAAGCAAAATTGACGAAGACACTAAGACAACTTTATGGTTGTACACTAAAAACCAGTTGTCAATGTCGTCTTTAGCACAGATTTTAATGGTTCATCCCAAAACTGTGGAATATCGGCTACAGAAAATAAAGTCTGTTACTGATCTTGATCCACATAAGGGAATTGACTTATTGCCATTGACAGTTGCATATTTGAAAGAAAAGACCGAAAACTTACGCATCCTTGAAAATGAACTGCAAAGTTTTTCCAACGACATGTTGCCGCGGGATAAGACCACTTCAGTTAGTGTTAATTAGGACGTAAGTAATATTACATTTTAAAAATCTCCTTAAAAACAGTGAAAAGCATAACCTAGTCTCTGAGACTGGATTATGCTTTTTCCTTATTAATAATTACAATTAGACCAAGACTGTGAACTTCTGGCTAAAAAGCACAAATTATCTTATACTAGTGATAATACTTAGTAAAAGTAATATTGCCCGACGAGTTAAGTTAGCATTATCAATTTGGAGCTAGTTATTTTGATTAGCTTTTTTAGTTAAAAGAACCAGAAAAATGACCAAAGTAAAAATAGACTTTACCAGTGTAATCAAGCAAGAGCAAGAGAGCGCAACGTTTAAGAAGAAGGCAACTGGCGAATTAGTACAGGCTGATGCTTCAACCAGAATATCATATCTGGAAGACGGGCAGATCCCGGTCAAAATTTTAATTAAGGAAGACAACGTGATTATTAGGCGCGGCAGCGATAGGCAGAACTACTCGCAGCTGCACTTTGTTCTGGGCGAGCAGAAAGAATGCCGCTATGTGGCCCAGGGCTACCAGATGGACTTGAAGAGCAAAACCCGAGCAATTAAATTTTTTCCTAAAAATGATGGTTCTGGGCAGTTGCAGATTGAATATGACCTCTTCAGTGGTCTATACTTAGTAGGTAATTATGCCATCACGTTGATTTTTACTTGAACGCCTAGTAAAATAAAAAGGATTGGTAAAAGAGAGGAATGCAATTGTGGGATTAAACGACTTTAAAGACAAAAATCGCAATGAATTATCGATGATTGAAGTTGCTCGCGCAATTTTGGAAGATAGCAACAAGAGAATGGCCTTTGCCGACATTGTTAATGCTGTTCAAAAATACTTGGGTGTGAGTGATGAGGAAATTAGGGAACGTTTGCCCCAATTTTATACAGATATGAATACCAACGGCGAGTTTATCTCAATGGGAGAAAATATCTGGGCACTGCGCTCGTGGTTTCCATATGAATCAGTTGACGAGGAAGTTAACCACCCCGAAGACGAAGATGAAGAAGATACGCGCACGCACCACAAGAAGGTTAACGCCTTCCTGGCCAGTGCAACAGGCAGCGATGACATTATTGACTATGATAATGATGATCCTGAAGATAGCGACTTAGATGCTACTGCAGATGACGCTGTCGATGACTTCGGAGACGATGATGACTTTGATGATTCCGATGATGAAGATGATACAGAACTTCCAGACGGGATTGAAGGTCAGTTGTCAGAGTTGACAGACGATGATGAAGAAGAATAATTTTCTTGACTTCACCGCTTAAAATAGATAGTATTTAGCTTGGGCACCCTATGTGCGATTATGCTCCCATCTGGGAGCTTTTTTTATTTTTCAGTATTTTATTTTTTGCGAAAAGGAGTTTGGCTAATGACAAAATATATCTTTGTTACTGGTGGCGTTGTTTCTTCTTTGGGTAAGGGCATAACTGCATCCAGTCTTGGTCGGTTGCTAAAGAACCGGGGTCTTAAGGTGACCATGCAGAAATTTGACCCCTATGTCAACATCGATCCGGGCACGATGAATCCATACCAACACGGCGAGGTCTTTGTTACAGATGATGGTACAGAGGCGGACCTTGACTTAGGGCACTACGAACGGATTGTTGATGTGCGCACCAGCAAGTACTCCAATGTTACGACTGGTAAGATTTACAAGGAAGTTCTGGAAAAAGAGCGGCGAGGTGACTACCATGGCGCAACTGTACAGGTGATTCCGCACATTACTGACATGATCAAGCAAAAAATCATGCGCGCTGGCCTCACCACTGATTCTGATGTCGTTATTTCTGAAATTGGTGGAACAGTTGGTGACATTGAGTCTACGCCATTCATGGAAGCAATCAGACAGATGCGGCGCGAAGTAGGAGAACATAATGTAATGTACATCCACTGCACGCTTGTACCATACTTGCACGCTGCCAAAGAAATGAAGACCAAGCCAACCCAACATTCCGTTGCTGAGCTTCGCAGCATCGGAATTCAACCCAACATGCTGGTATTACGGGCAGAAATGCCAATTAGCCAAGAACACAAGGACAAGATATCAAACTTTACTGACGTTCCAGTTGACCGCATTATTGAATCAATTAATGCCCCCTCTCTTTTTGACTTGCCACTGTCCTTCCAAAAACAGGGCATGGACCAAAAAGTCTGCGACTTCCTGCACTTGCAAAGTCCAAAAAAGGAAGCTGACATGGCGGAATGGAAGCGTTTGGACGAGCGGGTTAAGAACTTGAAGTACACTACCAAGATTACTTTGGTGGGCAAGTATATTGAGCTTGAGGATGCTTACATTTCCGTCACTGATGCCTTAAAGCATGCTGGCTACTTGTACAATTCCAACATTGAAATCAACAAGGTTCAAGCAGAAGATGTTACTGAAGAAAATATTGCCAGTTACATGGAAGGTTCAGATGGCCTGATTGTTCCTGGTGGGTTTGGTACTCGTGGACTAGAAGGTATGATTACTGCCATTAAGTATGCGCGCGAAAATGACATCCCCTTCCTTGGCGTCTGCTTGGGCATGCAAATGGCAACTGTTGAGTTTGCCCGGAACGTTTTGGGCCTAACAGATGCTAACTCTACTGAAGTTGATCCTGAAACCAAGCACAACGTGATTGATATCATGGCTGACAAGCGCGATGAAGAAAATATTGGCGGCACTCTTAGACTCGGTTTATATCCGACAGCTCTTAAGAAGGACACTAAGACGGCTGCAGCTTATGGCAATCTAGATGTAATTCAAGAGCGTCACCGTCACCGTTATGAATTTAACAATGAATATCGGGAAGCCTTTGAAAATGCTGGAATGACCTTTGCGGGAGTTTCACCGGATAATCACTTGGTTGAAGTAATTGAACTGCCAAAGAATAAGTTCTTTATTGCTGCACAATATCATCCAGAATTTTTGAGCCGGCCGCAGCGACCAGAAGGCCTCTACCAAGCCTTTATCGGTGCTGCCTCTGGCTTGCCAGCAGAAAAGCTGTAATTGTGCGAATTTGAATAATACAAAAATCTGAAATTTGAACGGGGAAGACAGGTGTCTGCCCTTGTTTTTTCTGTTAAATTCCTTTAACATTATTATTACAAAAAGAAATAGAAAAGGAAATTTTCGCCAATGAAGCAAATGATAATTCATGGTGGAAAGCCCCTGCAGGGTGATGTCTGGATTGGTGGAGCAAAGAACTCAACCGTAGCGTTGATACCTGCGTCCATTTTGTCGCGTACCCCCGTGACTTTGGAAGGTGTTCCAAGGATTGCGGATGTTGACAACCTAATGGATTTATTGAGTGAAATGGATGTCGAGAGTGATTTTCACCAGACGACCCTGCGCATCAACCCAGAGAACATTAAGATGAGCCCATTGCCGAGTGGTAAGATCAAGAGTTTGCGTGCTTCCTATTATTTTATGGGGGCTCTTCTTGGTCGTTTTGGTAAGGCTGTTGTGGGCTTCCCTGGCGGGGATGACATTGGTCCCCGTCCCATCGACCAGCACATTAAGGGCTTTGAGGCTCTTGGTGCATGCGTCAAAAATGAAAATGATCAAATAATAATTACGGCTCCTGCTGGAGGCTTGCAGGGAGCAACAATTCACCTTGAAATGCCTTCAGTTGGGGCGACAATGAATATCATCATGGCTTCAGTCACGGCCCATGGCCAAACCATTATTGATAATGCCGCAAAAGAGCCTGAGATAATTGACTTGGCAACTTTTTTGAATAATATGGGTGCCACTATTCGGGGTGCCGGAACAGATTCAATCAGAATTGAAGGCGTTGAAAAACTGGAAGCCAAGACGCCGCATACAATCATTCCTGACCGGATTGAAGCTGGTACCTATATTGCCCTTGCTGGCTGCATTGGCAATGGTATTCGCATCCATAATATTATTGAGGAACACCTTGATGCTTACCTGGCTAAAGTCGAAGAGATGGGTGTTGTGATTGATGCCGCTGAAGATTCCTTGTATGTTTATCCAGCAGGCGACCTAAAGATGACACAGATTAAGACAGGTTCATACCCGGGCTTTGCAACTGATTTGCAACAGCCTGTGACGCCGCTTTTGCTGACTGCTAAGAGCGGTGAAGGCGTGATCATTGATCAGATCTATCCTAAACGAGTAGGGCATATTGAACAGCTGCGCAAGATGGGTGCTGATATTAAGGTGGAAGACAATATCATCTTGGTCCACCCAACAACTCAATTGCATGGTGCTGACGTTTCGGCTGGTGAAATCAGGGCTGGAGCTTGTTTGATGATTGCTGGCCTGATGGCCCAAGGCAAAACTGTGATTAATAACGCGGGCAATATCCTGCGCGGTTACGACCGTGTTCAAGAGAAGCTGCGCTTACTAGGAGCAGATGTGAAAATCCAAGATATGCCAGATTAATAAAAGCAGTAAAAAAGCAGGCAGAATTCAATTCTGCCTGCTTTGCGACTAGATAGGGCTAGGACTTACTATTAGGATGCTGCAACATTTATAGTTTTAATGCACTTGTCTGGTTTTTAAGCGGATTTACAACTAGCGCAATCAAGGTGATGATCAAATTGTCAGCTGCTTTTGCTAGTTGCTGAGCAGGTACCTCGGATTTGTTCAATAAAACTGGCTTGTCTTTTATGGCCTTGTTATAATAGCAATATAAAGAGGAGGTTCCAACAGAACTTTCTCTGGGAGAGCCGCTTTTACGGAGGCTTAACTGTTGATTAAAAATAATCGCTAGCTCGTCCAAGCTAAGGCGATTATTTTTTTGTCTGATTTTAAGCAGATTACAACTAACGTAATTAAGTTTGATCAAAAGACCAGCTCCAATTGCTAGTTGCAGAGCATCTGATACAGACACTTGGGCCACCTTCATTCTTTAGGTTTCTAGGTCTACAGGTTAATCCCATAGGCACCCACCTCCAGAAACTAAAAGCAGCCATTTCCTAAACTTCTCTACTGCTTTAATATACAAGAACAGGTATTAATAGAAGTAAAATTTAAAACCAGCTCATCCTCTTAAGATTTTGCCGTCTTCTGCTAGAATAGCGGTTCTCTTCCTCGGATTATCGGAATTGAAAAGCTTCCATTGACCGCCGCCGTGGGGCTGCAAGCCCTTGCGGTTGTTTGGTCGAATTTGCCAGCCACCATCTGCTTCTTTGATTTCATTGCCGAATTTGCCAGCGTGCTGCTTCAACCATAATCCTTGGTGCTGCACTGATTGTTCAATTACAGACAGAGCTTCACCAGAGAGATTACAGAAGAAAGTGTCGTAGCTATCTTCAATCCGCATCAGTGAGTAGCGGTCCTCGTTTTTGAAGAGAATATTTAAGCCGATACAGTTGTTAATGACCATTTCTTTGATTAGATCGGCTATCTCTTCTGGAGAAATATTGCTCTTGTCCTCACTACCATCATCTAAAAAGATGTAGGTGGGATAGTAGTAGAGTATGGTCAAGCAAATGAAGATAATTTTTTCAGCGAAGTCTGGCTTGTAGTGCTCTTCGAGGTATTTCACTAATTCGCCATAGTCATCTGGATCATTATCTGGGAAGGTGATGGGGACAAAGTCGACATAGTAATTGTCTTCTTCATTGTCTAATAGGTTGTCGATAAGTTTGAATGCTTTTCCACCATTCATATTAGCTTTCCTTGTTGTGTTAACTCTGATTGTTCGGTGATTCTTTTCATTTAAATCATTGATAAGTTTATTTGTAGATGAGTTTTAGATATAAACCTTGCTGGGTTACCAAAGATTTAGCAATTTCTAAAGTCTCAGCAGAAATGTTGAAGAAGAAAGATTCTAGTCCGTCTTCAATTCGCAAAAGTGAAAATTTCCCATCATTTTTGAAAAGGATATTGATGCTTGACCAATTTTCGAATACGATTTCTTTAAGTAACTTAGCTAATTTTTCTAACCCTAAGTGGCGCAAATCCTTATTAATCAGTTCTGGATAAAGTGGCTCTTCAGCATCGTCTAAAAAAACGTAAGATTCGTAGTAATGCATAATAGTGAAGGCAATAAAAGTAATTTTTTTGACATAGTCAGGTTTAAAGTGTTTTTCCAAATATGCCGCTAAATCGTTAAAATTATCATTTTGAAAAGTAACAGGGACAAAGTCAATCAGATAATCATTCTTGCTCTTTTCTAAATAGTTGTTTTCCAATAACTTATCAATGATGTTAAAAGCTTTTTTTGAGTCCATTGCAGTGAATCTCCTTATTTTCGCATGATTGTTCCATCTTCATTTAAAGTGCTTATTCTTCTTCCATTTTTGTCTCTAAGTTTCCATTTGCTCCCTTTATGTGCGCGGCCTCGTGCTCTATCTGGTTCAATTGTCCAGCCTTTCTTTTCTTGTCGTTTTCCACCTTTCAATCTCTTAAAGAACTTTTTCAAGTCTACTTTGTTAATTGCTTTTTTCAGCCGTTTCGGAATTTTTTTTCAATAGTTTTAGCTACAGTTAAACTTCTGTTTTTACTTTTTTTGAAGATTTAACTTTACTTTTCGTTGTTGACTTAATTTTTTTTGCTGTTCCATTTTGAATAGCTTTTCGAGCAATCTTGTATATCGCAGAGCCTGCTGCATATGTTGTACCAGCAATTATTAAGGCTCCAGTAGCAGTTGATAACACTTGCCCTAAGCCAGGAACAAAGTAAAGTACTGCAGCAGCTGGTATAACTGCAGCTCTTCCGGCTTTACTTTTTTTCTTTTTGGTTTTCTTTTTTTTACTTAAGCTACTAGAAGCTTTACTGCCTGCTTTGCCTGTTTGAACAGTCGTGCTCTCCTCATTGGATTGAGATGCAGCTATGATTGTGTTTGAAGCTGTACTTAATAATAAACCAATTGCTAATGCAATGAGTCCGCTTTTAAAAAACTTTTTATTTTTCATGTCATTCTTCTTACTATATAAATATATTATTTATTTTTTGTAAATTTATAATATTTTAATTATATAGATAATGGTAATAAATATCAATAAATGTTTAATATATATAATAGAATTAATTAATAAAAAGGCAAAATTTTTATATTGGGGAAAGGTGATTGCTTTATTTGAGTGATTTTTAAATTATTTTCACACTAGCAAATAAAAATCACACTATCGTTTTAACAAAAACTTATTTAAAAAAGATAAGCATTCTTGTGGCAGCATTTTAAGCGGTAAAATGAGCTTCAGCTTTTTTTCACAGAAGAAAAGCGTGAAAAAAGCGCAAAAGTGTTAATCAGATGCGGTACAATGAACCGTGAAAGCGATTAATCACTATTGTGGAGGTTGGAAATGCTGAAACAAAAGATACTGACATTCCTTAAAGAGCAGACTAAGACAATTGACTTGGACCACCTAAATGATCAGTTCACTGCTGCAGGTGTTGCTCAAAGGCTACATGCCAACCGGAACACGGTCAGTCTGTATCTCAATCAACTGACCAGCGAACAGAAATTGGTTAAGATTCAAACGCGGCCTGTTTGCTTCATCCATAAGGCAAGTTTTGAGCATGATAACTATCGCCTGAAGCAGAATGTCTACAACTCAATTGCCCAACTTGAAAAAGAAAATAACGAGCAGGACATTTTAAAGAGTTTCACCCAAATAAATCCTAGCTTAAAAGAAAGCATTGAACGAGTGCGGGCCGCTATTCTTTATCCTAATGGGGGGTTACCGCTGCTAATTACTGGTGAGAGTGGGACTGGCAAAAGCTACTTGGTAGGCTTAATCAATCGCTTTTGCCGCGTGCATAAGTTGATTAAGGCAACAGCTCCATTTATTACAATTAATTGCGCACAGTATGCCGACAATCCCGAATTGCTGACCAGTAACCTCTTTGGCTATGTCAAAGGAGCTTTTACTGGAGCAGATGAAGATCGCGCTGGCGCCTTTGTCCAAGCCGATGGTGGTATCTTGTTCCTAGATGAAGTACACCGCTTAGGACCCAAAGGACAGGAGAAGCTATTCACTTACCTGGACCAGGGTCTAATCTACCCGGTTGGTGAAACCAAGAATGGCAAACGAGTGAATGTCCGTCTTTGTTTTGCAACGACGGAGGAACTGGATGAGGGATTTCTGACCACTTTTATAAGACGAATCCCAGTGAAAATCACCCTGCCACCCCTTAGCCAGAGGAGCAGAGAAGAGCGTCTTAACTTGGTTTACACGCTCTTTAACCATGAACAAAAGGAAATTGGCAAGTCACTGACAATTAGTGATCAAGTACTAGAATTGCTGGCTAATTATCAACCAAGTGGCAATATAGGTGACCTAAAAAACGCAATTAAGCTAACCATTGCGCAGGCAAATGCTGGTCAAAAGAAGCAGCAGATAACTATCACTGCCTATCATTTGCCAGCCAATGTTTTAAGCATGAGCAAAGTTGAGCTTTATCATACGCCAGCTAAGGCCCTCGTCATTACTAATGAAACAGAAATAGGCGACTTAATAGCCCATAATTTTCCTGAGAAGAAAATTTTTCTCAATAGCCTGCGTCGCTTGCTTGACCTATATGACGAAAGCAATAAAAACCTAAACAAGTGTGAGTCAGGGCTGAAGCAAGTTGTCTACCAGTTGTTTGATACATTATTGTTTGAAAAGGATAGCAACAAGAGAGTGCCCCTGCTGTCTTATGTGATTGAGAGTGTCAAGCATTTGTTTGATCAACTAAAAAACGCTTATCAGCTAAAAATTAGTGGGAATGCAGTCTATGCTATTAGCTATTACCTGTTTGAGCGGGAAAAGATTCAGTGGAATGTTGATGACCTTAAGAATAAGTCTGCTCTACTAAAATTGGCTAAAGATGTCGGACAGCGTTACCCCGAAGTGGCTGGCTATGTGGCCAAGTTGATTAGTTTGATCAAAGACAATTTAGATATCGAACTCAATGAGGTTGATGAAGTCTTTTTAGCGATTTACCTCAACAAACTAGAGATAATCACTAAAACCGGTCTGGTCAAGGCAATTGTTCTGGCACATGGTTATGCAACTGCAGGTAGTATTGCTAATGTGGTAAACCGGCTCCTTGGCACTCATACTTTGGACGCCTTTGACATGCCAATTAATGTTAGTGCTCAAGAAATCGCTAATAAAATCATTGACTATAGTGAGGATAATGATGTCACACACGGCCTGATAATTCTGGTTGACATGGGTTCGCTTAAAGAAATTGAAAAGCTTTTTCCACGGCAGATTAATGCGCCAATTTTGTTGATGAATAATGTTTCTACGCCTTTGGCTTTAATGGTGGGAGAAAGTGTGCTAAAAAAGCGCAGCTTCCAAGAAATCAGCCAACTGGCCAAGCAGACCAGTCAGTTAGACATTAAGTTGACTTATCCACAAAGAAATCGCCAAAAGGCGATTTTGACGACGTGCTATTCAGGAATTGGTACGGCCACCCATGTTGCTCGTTTGCTCGAGCGCTGTTTGCCTACACCCAAAAAGATTAAAATAATCCCCTATGACTACCAGGTTTTACAAGATGCTCATGAGATTAAAGTGATCCGCAAAATGTACGATGTTGTGGGCATTATCGGCACTGAAAATCCTAAGATAGCCGGCTTGGACTTTATTTATTTAGAAAAAATCTTATCAGATCAGGATACAGCCAAACTGAAAAAGTGGCTGACTGCTGCTTTTTCCAATCAGGAAATTGTTAAGATTTCGAACAACTTGGTTAAAAATTTCTCGCTTGAGCAAACAATTAACATGGTGACAATTCTTGATGCACCCAAAGTAATTGAAAATATCACAATTTTTATCCAAGAACTGGAAAGGCGCTTTGCCATCGAATTATCTAATCAAAAGAAGTTTACGCTCTATGTCCATATTAGCTACTTAATTGAACGATTAATACGCAAGGAAGAGAATAATCTTAATCCTGACTTTGAAGAAGTCTTTGCTCAAGAACACGGTGCAGAATTAAAAGAAATCGAAGCTGCATTCACTGTGATTAGGGACAATTACAGTGTGAAAATTCCTACATCGGAGTTAATTTACATCGATCAAATTGTATTTAATCGGCAATAAAAAGGCAGAACACCAATGTTTAACGGTATTCTGTCTTTTTTTGCTGGTACTTGGCATAGATGTTGCTATTAAGGATATAGAAGAAAAGTGGTGTTTACAGGAATAAACAAGTTATTGTATATCTTTCAAGAAGGAGAGAAAAATGTTATTAAGTAACATCTTAGTAGTAATTTACGGTTTTATTATTAATTTTGACAAAGAAGGCCCTAAGATTGGGATATCACAGCCAGTGGTGGCTGGCTTTATTACCGGTCTAATCATGGGAGATGCTGCAACAGGGCTTTTTATCGGAGGTACTTTGCAACTGATGACGCTTGGGATTACCAGTTTTGGTGGTGCGTCGGTACCGGATTATCAGACAGCTGCTTTAATTGGTACCTACCTAACTTTAGCAACTCACCAAAAGGCAGCAATTGGGATTACCTTAGCAATTCCAATTGCCTTACTAATCGTTCAGCTTGATGTTTTAAAATGGTCAGCTAACATCTTTTGCCAGCAAAGAGCAGAGAAATATGCTGAGCAAGGTAACTACCGCATGATTAACTATATGCAGTATCTAGCTACTATATTTACAAGTTTTGTGTCGGGCATCCCAGTCTTGTTAACGGTTGTTCTTGGACCAAAGATTGTCGGTAGTTTTATCAACTATATCCCAGCTTGGTTATCAGGTGGGTTAAAGACAGCTGCAGGTATTTTGCCTGCAGTAGGTATCGGCATGCTACTGCAATACTTGCCGACCAGAGACTACTTTTCTTACATCATCATTGGATTTGTACTAGCAATCTACCTGAAGATGCCAATTATCGGTATCTCTCTAATTGGCTTTGCAATTGCTTTGATTTTATACAAAAACCAGACAAAAGGCACTGATGCAGTGCAAGAAAGTGTAAGTGGAGGTTCAAACGAAGATGAGTAAAATGAAAAAGATACACAGAAGAGTAATGAATCGGTGGATTTTGTTTGGAGCCACTTCTTTAAATTATGAAAAGTACGAGGGCTTAGGTTATACCTATGCAATGTTGCCGTTCATTGAAGAGAATTATCAAAATGATCCAGAAGGCAAAAAAACAGCAGTCCAAACTCAATTACAGTTTTTCAATACCACGCCGTATACTGCACCTTTTATCATGGGTATTGATGTCGGTATGGAAGAAAAAGGCAAAACGGAATCGCTTGAAGCAGTCAGCGCATTAAAAACTGGCTTAATGGGTCCACTTGCTGGAATAGGAGACAGTGTCTTTGTTACGATTCCTTGGACTATCTTCGGTGCAATTGCTGCTAATATGGCTTTACATGGCAATGCATTTGGCGTTTTCATGTGGATTGTTGCTTCGATTTTATTGCGGCTTACAGCTTATCCTATGTTTAATGCAGGTTATAAGTCCGGCACCAAAATGTTATCATCAATTAATACCACGCTTAAGGCATTAACCAATGCTGCATCAGTTCTTGGTTTAATGGTTGTTGGTGCCTTGGCTGCAACAATGGTCAAAGTTAATCTGGCCTTTACATTTAAACAAGGAAAATTAACTATGACCGGTAATGACATTTTGGATCAAATTATGCCAGGTCTTTTACCGGCAGCTGCAGTTGCATTAGTATATTACCTGCTTGGTAAAAAAGTAAAACCATTGTATGTGATTTTGATCGTATTAGTAGTGTCCGTAGCATTGAATGCAATGCATATTTTAGCTTAGAGGTAAGAATAATGACAGAAGATATGGAAGGAATCATTCATATTCGAATTGATGACCGGATGATTCATGGTCAAGTAGCAACGCAATGGAGCGGTCGTCTGAACGCAACTAGAATTATGGTGATTAATGATGCGATTATGGACGATGAGATGCGCAAAACAGTGGTTAGGCTTGCTGCGCCAGCAAATGTAAGCACGTCAATTCTAGGAAAAGAGAAGGCCTTAGCCAATATCAAAAGTGGCAAGTATAAAGGACAACGCGTTTTATTAATCTGTGTTTCACCAATGGATGTTAATTATTTGATTGGCAATGGTTTACCTATTGACGAGATAAATGTAGGCAATTTGGCACAACGCGATGGAACCGAGCGTATTCGCCCATCGATCAATGTAACGCAGGAAGAAAGAACTGCTTTTAAACAGTTAATTGAACGAGGGGTTGATGTAACTGTGATTCCAACGCCACAAAGCCCAACTGTTCATTTAAAGGATTATATATAGAAGGAATTGGATTCAATGTTCAACGTTATCATAGCCACGCATGGCCATCTTGCTACAGGATTTTTAGAGATTTTACAGTCATTTTTTGGTAAGACTCAGCAAGTAACTGCAATAGAACTGGGTAATCAGGGAATAGAACAATTTTCCACTCAAGTTGATAAAACAGTGGCATCTATAGGCAAGCAACCTACAATTGTTCTTTGTGACATTGCAGGCGGTACACCATACAATGAATTTGCTAAAAGAAGTATTCTTTGGCAAGAAGAATTTTATCTGTTTGGCGGTGTTAGTTTGCCGATTTTAGTTGAGACTTTGAATTTGAGAATGCAACATGAAACTCTAAAAAAAGTAACTGAAAAGATACAGCGACTAAGTTCATTAACTAAGTTTGAACTCAAAAATATTAAAGGCGCAGAAGATGAATAAGGAAGAATTAGTGTAAAAATGCAAAAAATATTCTATCAACCTCAAGATCGCTGGTTTGGCGATTGTATGCCGTTCTTCAATGAAGAAGATCAGACTTTTTACCTCTTTCATCAAAGAGATACGCGAAAACCAAAGCCATTGACGGATCCTTTTGGATGGTCTCTAGTGACGACTAAAGACTTTGTTAATTTTAAAGACTATGGTGAGGTTTTGCCTAAGGGGTCTCATGATGCAACTGATCAATTTATTTATGCAGGAAGTGTAGCGCAGGGTAAGGGTGAAAAAATCGCTTTTTATACTGGACATAATCGTCAGGCAAGGCTAGCGAAAAAGACATCTGAAATATTAATGTCAGCCACAAGCCAAGACTTAATTCATTGGCAAAAGGTCGGACAAACTGCAAGCTTAGTACCACAAGCAGGATATGATCACAACGATTGGCGTGATCCAGTGATTGTCTATGATGAAAAAAGCAGCCACTATATTTTGGTTTTAGGTGCTAAACTACCAAGTGATAAGAAAAAACCTACTGGGCGTTTAGTATACTTTGAATCAGTAGACATGAAAAATTGGCATTTCAAGGGTGATTTTTGGACACCTAATGAATTTAACATGATAGAAATGCCAGACCTATTTAAACTAAACAATACCTGGTACTTGGTGTTTTCCGAATACTCTGAGGATAAGCGAACTAAATATCGTGTTAGTCAAGACTTATTTGGTAAATGGAAATCTCTTAATGATGAATTTTTTGATGGTAAGGCATACTATGCTGCAAGAACCGTAGGCAATGATCAAGTTGGACGCTACTTGACTGGTTGGGTTGCAACAAAAGAAAATAATCAAGACTTAGGTAATTGGGATTGGGGCGGTGCCTTTGTCCCTCATCAAGTAGTTCAAAATGATGACAATACATTAGGCGTGACCTTGCCCAAAACAATTATTGATAACTTTGCTGCAACTGAGCAGTTAAATTCCTTTGAACTTGGACAAGAATACGGAAAAAAGGAAGAAGCTGCTATTCGTGAAATACCAGAGCAATTTTTATTAGAAGCTCAGATTCAGGTGGTTGCTGATACCAAAGAATTTGGTCTTAAAGCCTTTGTTAATAACGAAACTAGAGAAGGCTATCAATATAAAATTTCAGGTCCTGAACATGCGCTCAAGTTTTCACGCACACCCAATTATCCATGGCCGTCATACTTTGAAACTGGTCTTGAGCGTCCAATAACATTAACAAAGGGTCGAACTTATGATATTAAGTTAGTGGTTGATGATAGTATCATTATTTTGTACGTTAACAATATTGCTTTGAGCGCCCGGATGTACAATAAAACTGGTACTGGTCTTAGCTTCTTTGTTACAGAAGGAAAGATTGCGGTTTCAGATATTAAATATTACACTAAGTGGAAAGATACTGTGAGATAAGTTGAGGTGAACAATGTATTTTAATGGGTTACAACATATTGGAATACCAACTAAAAAATTTGATCAGAGTGGACAATTCTATGAAGACTTAGGTTTTATATTAGTTAATACTGAGAACGTTAATGGAATGCGGGTTGGCTTTTATCAATTAGCTTCCTTAACTATAGAAAGTTGGGAGTCGCCAAAAGAGGCACCAGAAAAAGTAGGAGCAATTAATCATATTGCACTTGATACAAGTGATATTGATGAAGCTTTTGAGTTCGTTCAGGAATTAAATGTAGAGTTTGTTGAAGATGGTATTCAAAGTTTGCCATATTGGGAAAAAGGAATTAAATATTTTAACTTTTACGGACCTAATAAAGAAATTTTTGAAGTTTGCCAGAAATTATAAATTTGTTTAAGTAATTAACAGTCTGCGATGTCGAACCTTCGACGAGCAGAATTTTTTTGAAAAAACTAAAAATCAGCTGCGGACTAGCGTAAAATTAACATGGAAAGATTTGAATTAAAAGGAGCACCATATGCTATTAGGATCAATTGAAGCCGGTGGTACCAAGTTTGTTTGTGCCATTGGCAATGAAAACTACCAGATTAAAGACAAAGTCACATTTCCAACCACTACACCACAAGAAACGCTGCAAAAAACGGCAGACTACTTTAAAGACTCAGGCGTTGAGGCGATTGGCATTGCATCTTTTGGCCCGATTGAAGTGCGCAAGACGGCCTCCAATTATGGCTATATCACCGACACGCCCAAGGCAGGTTGGAGCGACATCGATTTTGTTGGCTTTTTGCAAAAGACGCTAGCGGTGCCAATGTATTTCACCACTGATGTGAACGGGTCAGCCTTTGGCGAATACGTGATGGCGCAACTATCCAATGAAGACGTCGATTCACTAGTCTACTACACAATTGGTACTGGTGTTGGCGGTGGTGCCATCAACAACGGCAAACTCGTTGGCTCGGCTGGCCATCCAGAAATGGGGCACGTGAAATTAAAGCGCCACCCAGATGATCTGGATTTTGCTGGGGTTTGCCCCTTTCACCAAGACTGTTTGGAGGGGCTGATTTCTGGACCAACCTTTGAGGCACGCTTAAATAAAAAGGGCCAGGATGTGCCGCTGAGTGACCCAGTCTGGGATATCATGAGCTATTATGCGGCTCAAGCGGCTCTTCAAGTGACATTGATTTTACGCCCGGACAAGATTGTCTTTGGCGGCGGCGTCACCAGCGAGGACTTTTTACAAAAAGTTCGCCGCGACTTTGCCAAGTTATTGAATAATTATGTTCACGTGCCAGCACTCGACCAGTACATTACGCTACCTGAAATCAGCAACAATGGTTCTGCCACCGTGGGTGACTTTGCCCTGGCTAAGCGGATGTTGAGGGAATAGGGGCTGATGGAGCTACTTGCAGCACGGCTTATTTTAGTAAAATGAATAGAACACCCATTTTATGAGATGGGTGTTCTATTTGCATATAATTTATTGGAATAATTCGCTATGCGTGCCTATTCCAGTAAAAAATATTTCTGGTGTGGGTAAAAGTAGTCCGAAATGCTGATATCTTCATTAGGCAGTGAATGATTAAATATCAGGGGCTACTTTTTTGGTTATCAATTTCTTTCAGAAGGGCCCGATTAATATTGGGTACAGTTAGGATGCTGTTTTCGCTTTTAAAAGTCTTTGTGAATTTAATTGCTTTTGTCATTTAGCTAAAAGCTCCAACTTTTATCAAATTATTATTTGTCTGAATTTAGGTCCTATTTCTATATGACATTTGTCATCCAAGCTGGTGACAGTTATAACTTCTAACGCAAATGGTCTATTGCTAAACTGGGTACATCAACTCAAAGGAGACAGCTTATGCAGGAAGTTATTACAGTTAAGCAACTTAGCAAAAAATACGGCAGAAAAATGGTTTTGGACAACCTAAATTTTTCTGTTGAGCCAGGAGAAGTGGTGGGGCTAATTGGCGCCAACGGAGCGGGGAAAACAACCCTGATTAGCATGCTGCTGGGGTTGGGGCCTTGTTCTTCAGGTAACATTCAGATATTCGGGCAAGCGCCACAGGCACAGACTGTTAAAGGACAGATTGGCGTCATGTTCCAAGATAATTTGGTCATGAAAAGGGTGCACGCTAAAGAATTGCTGGAATTAGTCCAATCCCTATACCCACATGCGCTGTCAATGCAGCAGCTAGAACAGATTGCCGGCCTAGGAAGCGACCTGCAGAATTATGTCGACAAGCTGTCAGGAGGGCAATTGCGCAAACTGAACTTTGCACTGGCATTAGCAGGCGACCCACAAGTCTTGTTTCTGGATGAACCGACTGCGGGTATGGATACGGCCAGCCGCCATCATTTTTGGCAATATGTTCAAAGACTAACGACGGAAGGCAAGACCATTATTGTGACCAGTCATTACTTGGCTGAGATCGAAGACGTGGCAACGAGGATTCTTTTTTTGAAGGACCACCACCTAATTCATGATGGCTCTTTAGCGGCATTGCAACGCGACTTTAGTCAGAATACGGTGGATTTTGAAACTGACCTAGAGCCGCAAGAATTGCAAATGACGAAAGGACAGTTAGTGGTGCACCAGAATAACCATTACCGTTTTGTTGTGGCTGATGTCGATCGCTTCTTGCAGGAATTAGCACCACAAATGGCGCAGATACATGACTTGCAGATCCAGCAGACCACCCTAGATGACATTTTTGACCAGATCAATGAGGAATAAACGATGAAAACTTTTCTAGTGTTAACCAAAATTAATTTCAACCGATTGATTGTGCGCAATCTACGCTTTTTTACCTTTGATATTTTGCTGCCAGCGGCCTTTTACCTGCTCTTCACCGAGGTTATAAACCAGGGCTTGTCTAACAACTTCAAGCAAACCTACCTGGTCAGCATGATTCTCTTTGCTACCCTGCTGAGTTCTATCAACACTGTTTCCAACAACACGCTGGATGATAAAGACCAGCATTTTTGGCGGTTAATGGATGTTACGCCGCTGGGCAGAGCGACTTATTATGCGTCATTTTTTATCACCATTCTATTCTTAACGGTGGTTGAAGTATTGGCGATAGAATTGGTGGGCTATTTTGCGGCAGGACTCCGCCTATCTATTGCTGCCTGGGCTACGATCACAATTATTGCAACGCTGGGCAGCGTTACATTAATGCTCTTTGGTGCGGCAATTACCTATCTGGGGGATGCTAGCATGGTAAACCTGCTCTCTTCCATGATTGTTTTCCCGGTGGCCATTCTCAGTGGCTTATGGTTTCCGCTAGCGTTGTTTCCCACTTGGCTGCAAAATGTCGGCAAAATGCTGCCCACTTACCAAACCGCCAATATCATTGACCAATTGCTTAACCGACACACATGGCCGCAGTCTTCACTGTGGGGTGAGTTAGTCTGGCTTGTCCTGGGCATTGGTAGTATTGTGCTCTTGCAAAAACTGCGGACTAAAGCCGTATAAGAAATGTTAAACTAATAATTACTAGGTCGTTTGCTTGAGAAAGGATAGATGTAATGGCTTTTATCCGTAAGTATCTTTTATTTCCCCGCCGCTTTAAGTTAGCACCATACCTGTGGCTATTGTGGCTGCTGATTCCCTTGGTGCAGATGTATCCGTATCGTGCAGTCCAGGAAAAAATATCACTAGCTTTACTAGGGATATTTGTCATCTTTTATCGCAACAGCTGGACGGTGACGCCGCGGTTGCAATTTTGGATAACTAGTCAATATCTGTTGATACTGATTCTAACCTACTTAGAAGGGATGCTCTCGCTCTTTTTGTTTACAGCGTGGGTTATTGGATCGTTACCATTGGCAAAGAAGCTCTTTAACCGGTATTTAGCAACATACTATGCCTTTTTGGCGGTGGGTATCGTTATTCTTGCACAAAAAGTACACTTTAGTGCAGCAGAGTTTTGGGCAGCTACCGACCAAGAAGGCACCATTATTGCCTCCCTGGTATTTTTTCTCTTTATCATCCTTTCTCCACTGGGCGGACGTTCCATTCGCAGCACCTATGAGCAATCAGACATCCTGAAGCAGCAAAACAAGCGTTATGAGATGTTGATCCGTCAGGGAGAACGCGACCGCATTGCCCGCGACCTCCACGACAGCCTTGGCCAATCGTTTGCAACCATTACGCTGAAAACAGAACTGGCTTCCAAGCTGCTGTCGCGTGATCCGGCTGCAGCCCGGCAGCAATTAAGTGAAATTGAAACAGCTTCGCGGAATAACCTGACCTTAGTGCGTGAGATTGTTAGCGACTTGCGCCGGGTGACGTTAACCGAAGTATTGGTTAATTTAACTGACAAAATGGCCAGCTTGCACATCTCTTTAGTCACGCACAACGAAGAATTGGCACAGGAATGGCCAGTTGCAATTCAGGAAACGATTGCGGCGGTTCTACAGGAAGCCATGACGAACGTTATGCAGCATAGCCAGGCTGATCAGGTCGCCCTGAATTTTGTCCAGGTAGAGCAGACGGCTCGGGTTGAAATTAACGACAACGGCCAGGGCATTCAGGCGATGCGGCCAGGTTCACACGGGCTGCGCGGGATGAAAGAGCGTGTGCAACAACTACAAGGTGAATTTACACTTACCAGCAACCACCACGGCACCAAGATTGAATTGATTTTTCCACTAAAGAAGCAGAGCGATGATTGAGATTATTCTGGCCGAAGACCAGGCCATGTTGAATTCGGCCCTAACAGCGATACTAAACTTAGAAACTGACCTGAGAGTCCAAGGTAGCTATGACAATGGCTTAACGGCTTGGCGCGCCATTCAGGATCAGCAGCCAGAGGTTGCGCTGCTTGACATTGAGATGCCAGGATTGACCGGCCTGCAGGTTGCGCAAAAAATTAAGGACAAGGGCCTGAAAACGAAGGCGATGATTCTGACTACCTTTGCCAGCAAGGGCTATTTTGAACAGTCTGTGGCGGCAGATGCCAAGGGCTACTTGCTCAAGGATAGCTCCAGCACTGATCTGGTGGTTGCAATTCATAAAGTGGTGGCTGGTGCTACGATCTATGCCCCGGAACTTGTCCAATCGGTATTAAATGGTGCATCAGATCCGCTGACCGTCCAGGAGCACAGGGTTTTGGCAGGAATTGCCGCGGGTTGGACCACTGCTGAAATCAGCAGCAAACTGTTCCTTTCTAATGGCACAGTCCGCAACTATATATCGGCTATTTTCAGTAAGTTGGGGACCAAAAACCGCATTGAGGCAGTGCAGATTGCCCGTAATCAAGGCTGGCTCTAAAAATTTCACACAAAAAAAACAGCAACAAGTCATCTGGCTTGTTGCTGTTTTTGCTTAACTACTAATCTAATAGATCAAACTTAAGTGTCATCAAATTATGGCCTTCCTTAACCATGTTGCCAAGCAATTCAATCGTGTTGTTGTATACTTGGTCAGCCATCTTTTGGTTGGCGGCGGTCAAAGCATCTTCGACACCTTGACCAGAAAGGCCTTCAATTTGCTGGTCAGTTTCATGTTGAATGAAGTGACACTGGGCCTGTGACTTTTGCTCAAAGTCAGTTTCGAGTTCACCGTACACCTTGAAGTTGGTATCGCCGAGTTGGGCGGTCAGCTTGTTCAGCCAGAAAATTTGTTTGAGGTCAAACTTAGGACCAGTCTGGAAGCAAGCAGGCGTGTCGTGAACGTTAGTATAGAAAGGCACCATGCTATTGAAGGTGTTTGGACCAAAGGCTAGCCACTGGACACCAGCAACTTCTGCTGGTACCCCATTGCGTACTTGGAGAATGTGTGTTTCAAAGTTACGGTTGAGTCCAATTGGACGGAAGCTCTTCTTTTGCTCAGGTGTGCCCAAGTCACCGTATGGATCGTAGGGGGTGTCCTGGTAATGAGAACTTTCAATCCATTCAATGTCCTCAACGCTGATCTTGCGGTTGGCGCGGCAGATGAAAGGCTGGTCCTGGTCGCCGGGCTGACCACCAAAGTCAGGGTCAAAGTAATTATGGACAAACCAAGCACGAGGGTTGTTATAGTGGGCATCTTTGACTGTGGAACTGCCAAAGATGTGACGCATGTTGTAGCCTTCAGAATCTGGGTTTAACTGATATTGTGCAATCAGGTCTTCTAAGCCATCATCAGCCATAAAACCATCTTGGCCAAAGTGAAACTCGTCGATGTTTAAGCGGTTGGGTGCCACTACATAAGCATCGTCGGGAATGCGGCGGGCAATCCAGTGGTGGCCACCAATAGTTTCAAGGTACCAGATTTCATTGTGGTCGGCAAAAGCCATGCCGTTCATCTCATAGGTACCATATTTTTCCAGCAGGTAACCTACCCGCTTAACGCCGTCAACTGCCTTGTGCAAGTAAGGCAGGGCCAGAGTTACGAAGTCTTCTTCGCCTAATCCTCCTTGCTCAAGCAGTGGGTCGATTCCCTGGATACGGGCGTTACTGGTAATGGTTTCAGTTGCAGTCATGGCCACATTGGCGGCATTGATGCCGGCCGCAGCCCAAATGCCGCTTTCACCAGACACATCAGGTGCACTGGTGTAACGCAAAGGATTATCTAGCAGATCTTCATCATCAATCTTTTGGTGGCTAATAACACTTTCATAGTGCTTGGGCTGCTTGTCTGGCGTCACAACCTCGAAGCCTTCAGGAATAATTTCGCGGCCGCCGTCTTCGCTCCTGGCGATCAGGGTTGAGCCGTCTAGGGATGCCTTTTTGCCGACTAAGATAGTAGTACATTCTGTTTGTTTCATAAAATCGGTCCTTTCATATTTCATAGTCCTTATTGTATTAAAAATTATCAAGTAATTGCAAAGAAATAAAGCAATCTTTATTAAATTGTTTGTTGTCCGCAAATGAAAAGAGCTTATGGCAAAAGATCAGGAGAACTAGCAATCTTTTGGCCTAGCTGCTAGCGACCACTTACCCAGTAAAATTGACCGCTTACGAAAATGAGCTATATTTTATAAAAAAATTAGTGTTAAATTAAGACTAGCAATTGCAGGGTAAGAAAGAATTTTCAATTAGGGAGAAAATTATGATTTTTAAAAATTATTCACACATTAAATTTTTCTGGTTAAATGTTTTTGGCTTTATTTCTAGTGCTCAAAGCGTTGTTATTGCCTACATGGTCGGAACTTTAACCAATATGGCGACTGCCAAGGAATTTACTAGGCTACCGCAATTGATTGTCCAAGTTATAGTAAGTCTAGTGCTGGTTTTACTGGCTAATTTGCTGTTTAACTATCTAAAAGCAGATGCAATTAAAGAGACCAACGTCAATCTGAGGACCAAGGTACTCAAGGGCATGCTTTTAAATAATAGTGAAGATTCAGCTAATTTAGGCTTTTTGACCAATGACTTTAAGTTATTGGAAACCAACCGCTATGAAGCAGAAATTTCCATCTTGACCTACTTTTATACGGTCGTTTTGGCGCTAGCCTATGCGCTCTACTTGAACCCGCTCTTAACTATCATGTTCTTGGTATGTTCACTTTTGCCGATGATTGCTTCTAATTTTTTGCAAAAGCCAATTCAAAATGCATCTGATGAATGGACCAAGGCCAATGACCACTATGTCAACCAGACTAAGAACACCTTGGCAGGAACCAGTACATTGAACTTATACCAGCAGCAAGAGAATGCTGTCAAGCGCGACAGTGGTGTAATCAATTTACTGGAAACCAAGTTGGCCAAGATGAATAACTTGAAGGACAATACCAATGCCTACCTTAACACTATTGCTATGGGTGGCTCTTTCTTAATACCTTTTTCTGTGGGGGTTATCTTGGTAATTAAAGGCTCTACTACTCTGGGTGCACTTTTTGGCATCATCCAGGTTTCCAACTCTTTTGTCAATCCAATCCTGCAGATTCTCAACGAGCGCAACAACCTGTCCACGACCAAGGGCATCGTTAAGCGGATTGAACAATTCTGTCAAAAGGCTGACACTTATAAGAAAACTGCAACTGCGGCAAATAATAGCTTTGCAGAATTAGAAGTAAAGGGGCTGAACTTGTCTCGGCAAGGCCAGCAGCTCGCTAGTAAGGTTGACTTGGCCATTAAAAAGGGCCAAAAAGTGGCGGTTATCGGGCCATCAGGGGCAGGCAAATCAACGCTATTACAGTTTCTCATGTACGGTGATTATGGGAAGGCTGGGCAAGTCTTGCTCAACCACCAGCAAGTTGCTGCTGGCAGCTTTACCAATCTGTTTGCCTACTCAAGCCAAAGTGCAGTGATTTTTGCTGACTCTTTATCCTTTAACTTGACTTTGGGAGCTGATATTCCGCAAAATAGGATTCTGGCAGTTTGTCAGGGCGTCGGTCTGGGCCAACTGGTCCAAGAAAAGGGCTTAGACTACCAGTTGGGCGATAATGCTGACGAGTTGTCGGGTGGACAATTGTCTAGAATTGAACTAGCACGGGCAATCTTGTCCAAGCGGCCGCTGCTCTTGCTGGATGAAGTTAATGCCTCGCTGGACCGCCAGACCTCTAATCAGGTTCACGACTACCTGTTCAACTTGGACTCAACCTTTATTGAGGTTATCCACCACTATGAACCAGATGAGTTGGCGCATTATGACCAGGTAATCGACTTTAATTCTTATCTTTAAGAAGGTGCAATTCTAAAGTAACTATTATTTTCTTTAGGAGGTAATTAATGCTTTTATGCAAGGGTACCAGTCCAATAAAAGCCGGATGGGAATTGCTGCCTTGATTTTCAGCACGGCGATTGGCATCATGAAGTACACCGACAAGGTTGCTGATCCCAAGTTCAAGGCGGTGGGCGAACAAATGCTGGACACGGTTGAAAAGTTCCTGTGCCGCCCTCAAGCAGCCAGCCGCTGTGCAACTGGCATCATTAAAATTGACTAATTAAAAACGACACTATCTTTAATGGAAAGTGTCGTTTTTAATTGCTATTAATTGTTAGTGGCCAGGTTCTTTTTAGAGCCTAGTCCGTTAAGCAGCAGGTTCAAAATCGTTGCTGACAGGCTGGTTATGACGATGCCGTTACTTAAGAAAAGCTGCACACTTGTCGGCAAGTTCTGAAAGAATTGCGGATAAATTGTAACGCCTAGACCTAGTCCAACCGAGATAGCAATGATCAACACATTGCTGTTGGCACTCAGGTCGACCTTGGTCAGAGTCTTGATGCCCTGAACAGCAATCATGGTGAACATGACCAACATGGCCCCGCCGAGAACGGGCGTCGGGATGATGGTCACCATTGCGCCAATCTTCGGCAAGAGTCCCATGGCCATCAGCAAGCCACCAGCCCAGTAAATAGGCCGCTTGGTTTTGATGCCCGACAGCTGGAGCAGGCCCACGTTTTGTGAAAAGGTGGTGTACGGAAAAGCGTTGAATAAACCGCCGAAAATCTGGGCAATGCCCTCGGCCCGGTAGCCCTTCTTAAGGTCTTCTTCCGTGACCTGGTGCTTGATCAAGTCGCCAGTGGCAAAGAAGACGCCGGTTGATTCCACCATTGAAACCAGGGCAATGATCATCATCGTCAAACTAGACGACCACTCAAAGTGAGGGACCCCAAAATAAAAGAGTTGGGGCAGGTGGAACCAGGAAGCTTCCATGACTGGCTTGAAGGAGACCAGGCCCATACATGCAGCGATGACTGTTCCAACTACCAGACCGATTAAAACAGAAATCGACCGCATGAAGCCCTTGGTCCAAATTTGCAAGGCCAGGATAATGAACATGGTGGCAAAGGCGAGCAGCAGGTTTTGGCCACTGCCGAAACTCTTGGCGTCAGCGCTACCGCCGCCCATGTTTTGGACGGCTACCGGAATGAGGGATAGTCCAATGGTGGTGATCAAGGTCCCAGTCACTACTGGTGGGAAGAGTTTTTTAACCTTGGCAAAAACTCCGGCAATCAAAATAACGAAAATTCCGGCGGCAATGATTGCACCATACATGTCGTTGATGGAGAATTTCTGGCCGATCATCTGCAAAGGTGCTACTGCTTGAATAGCGCAACCTAGAATTACTGGGAAACCGATCCCGGAAAACTTGTTGGTTAAAAGTTGCAAGACGGTTGCTAACCCGCACATGAAAATGTCAATTGAGACCAGGTAGGTCATCTGCGCTGCCGTGAAGTGGAGGGCAGTCCCGATTAAAAGGGGGACTGCGACTGCACCAGAATACATGGCCAAAAGGTGTTGCAGGCCAAGAATAGCTGCTTTTTGTTGACTAACTTCTTTTGGCGCCATTATTCTTCCCCTGCAAAGTGGACTTGACCATTTTCCAGGCTGTCGATTTGGGCAAGTGCCTTAAGGGTAAAGCCGTGGTCTTTTAGCCAAGCGGTTCCGCCTTGGAAGGTCTTGGCTACCACTACTCCTACGCCGACAATATTAGCGCCTGCCTGCTGGGCAATATTAATCATGCCCTTAACGGCTTCGCCGTTGGCTAGGAAGTCATCAATTATCAAAAGCTTGTCTTCTTTGCTGATGAAGTTTTGTTCAACGCAGATTTGGTTGGTAACTTTCTTAGTATAGGAATAAACATCGGCCCAATAGACTTCATCGTTGAGCGTCGATGGCTTTTTCTTGCGGGCAAAGACCATGGGTACGTGTATTTCATAAGCAGCCATCACTCCTGGTGCAATGCCGGAGGCTTCGCAGGTCAAGACCTTGGTGATGCCTTGGTCTTTGAATGTGTGGGCGAATTCTTGTCCCGCTGCCATCATCAGCTCGGGGTCGACCTGGTGGTTTAAAAACGAGTTGATCTTCAGTACGTTCCCTGGCAAAACTTCCCCGTCGCGGCGAATGCGCTCTTCAAATAATTTCACGATGTCCTCCTTGAATCAAAAAAGGCCCTTTCTACCATAACTATGATAAAAAGACCCTGGTAACAGCACGTTATACCGTCTTAATTATCCATAGTTCAGAATTTACGGTTCTGAGTAGAAACTGCCGACCTTATTTCGGCAATATATAGACCGATATTTACTTGTGCCTGCATTCTAACACAAGAAAAAGAGATTGCGCAAGACTAACGTTATCAAGATAAGGTGGAATTGATTTTGGCATATAAGATATAATTCGGCAAGGGGTGCAGTTTTGATCAAAAAGAGTTGACCGTGCTTTTAATTCTTAGTACAGTTGAAGTAATTATTGTTTGCACTATTAAAGGAGACCGGATTGCAGTGAGAAAAAACAAGCACGCTTTTGATGAAATTATTGTTTTGGACTTTGGCAGTCAGTACAACCAATTGATCACGCGGAGGCTGCGTGACTTTGGGATTTATTCTGAATTATTGCCGCACGACTTGAGCATAGCTAAAATCAAAGAGATTAAGCCCAAGGGCATCATCTTTTCGGGTGGGCCCAATAGCATCTACGATGACAACGCACTAAAGGTTGATCCGGCAATCTTTGACCTGGGGATTCCAATTCTGGGTATCTGCTACGGCATGCAGCTGATGTCATACTATCTGGATGGCAGAGTCGAGCGAGCGGACAATTCTGAATATGGCCGTGCTGACATCCAGGTGGAAGAGCCTGAATCAGTCCTCTTTAGCGGCTTGCCGCAAGATGAATATGTCTGGATGAGCCACGGCGACCTGGTTAAGCAGGCCCCGCCCGGCTTTGTGACGGTCGCCTCGAGCAAGAACTGTCCGATTGCCGCTATCGCTAACAACGCCAAGAAGTTTTACGGCATCCAGTTCCACGCCGAGGTGCGCAACACCCAGTACGGGCTGGACATCTTGCGCAACTTCGCCTTCAAGGTCTGCAAGGCGCGCGCCAACTGGACGATGGACGACTTTATCGAATTGCAGGTTGCTGCTATTAAAAAGACGGTGGGCGTTAGGAAGGTTATTCTGGGCCTGTCCGGCGGCGTTGACTCAAGCGTCACGGCGACGCTTCTGCACAAGGCGATTGGCAACCAGCTGACCGCGATTTTTGTCGACCACGGGATGTTGCGCAAAAACGAGGGCGACGAGGTGATGGCGGCCTTGAACCGTGACCTGGGCGTGAACATTATCCGGGTGAACGCACAGGAGCGCTTTTTGACTAAGCTCGCCGGCGTCAGCGACCCGGAGCAGAAGCGCAAGATCATCGGCAAGGAGTTCATCGAGGTCTTTAGCGAAGAGGCGCAAAAACTGCGCGGCGTGGACTTCCTGGCGCAGGGCACGCTCTACACGGACGTGATTGAGAGTGGCACGAACACCGCGCAGACAATCAAGTCCCACCACAACGTCGGTGGCCTGCCCAAGGACATGCACTTCAAGCTGATCGAGCCGCTGCGCAAGCTGTTCAAGGATGAGGTCCGGGTCCTGGGCGAAAAGCTGGGGATTCCGCACGACCTGGTCTGGCGGCAGCCGTTTCCGGGCCCGGGTCTAGGCATCCGCGTATTAGGCGAGGTGACCGAGGACAAATTGGCGCTCGTGCGCGAAAGCGACGCCATCCTGCGCGCTGAAATCAAAAAGGCGGGCCTCGAAGAAGAGGTCTGGCAGTACTTCACGGTGCTGCCTGGCATCCGCTCCGTTGGCGTGATGGGCGACGGCCGCACCTACGACTACACGATCGGCATCCGCGCCGTGACTTCGGTCGATGGCATGACGGCTGACTTTGCCCGTCTGCCGTGGGACGTTTTGCAGAAGGTCTCGACCCGCATCGTGGACGAGGTGCCCAACGTCAACCGCGTGGTCTACGACGTGACGAGCAAGCCACCGTCAACGATTGAGTGGGAATAAAATTAGCCATATTACTTAGATTTGTATGAACTAAATTAGATAAAAACTTATCTACAAACATGGTTGTTTACCAGGACTCTTAGTTATACTAGGGGTCTTTTTAGTCATAAGAGAAGGTGATTGGAATGATGAATAGTCACTTGTTAGGTATCAGTTATAATAATTGGAAGAGAACGTGTGATATGTTCTTAAATCCTAGAATTAAAAAATTCAATCAGACGTATGGAATTGTAAATGAATTTTTGACAAAACACTTTTAAGTTCAATTTTTAGTTGTAGCAAACTGACATTAAAAAAATAAGGCTGTACCAAGTCAAACTAGTACAGCCTTATTTTATAGGCTCTTTAATAAATCCTGTATAGATATCTTAGACTAGTTTCTATGATATGCTATTGGCAGGACTTTTTTGGGTACAATAAAAGAGGCCCTAAGCCCTCTTGCCATATATCTTTTGACACTACTCTTCAGATCTATTTAGGAGTTTGATTATAACCTCTCACTTTAATTATATTAAACTTTTCCTCAACATTAAACACCCAGAAATTAACCAGGTGGTCTTGGAAACAGTTAATAACGTTGAAACTAAAGTCTGCTACTGCACCCTTAAATTGCTTGCCTGTCCTTACTGCCATTCAGCTCATATCTGGCACAACGGCCATGCCCAGGTCAAAGTCAGATACCTAAGCAGCGCTGCCAGTCAGTCCCACCTACAACTAGGGCCAATTTATCTGTAAAATCATACTGAACGGTCATAATTTCCCTCACTTTCTTTACATAGAGTAAACGCACTAGATTACAAGCAGAACCTTCTTACTACCAAGTTCATTCTTTCAAAAAGTATTACTTTGGATAGACGACACCAGCCATTTTTTCGCTTTGATCCCACAAAGAGCGAGCAACTTCAGAATCATTGGCTAACTTATGAGGTTTAGCAATCTTACGTTTATAATAATATTGTCCCGGCTGCCAATCCTTTCCTGGTTGTGTTGTTGCCAACCACACACCAGTGTCTGCTCCTTGATCAGGCGGAATCATGGAAAAAATCCGTTGAGCAAACTTGGACCGAAGAGCAAAACTGTATATTCCATGAATAAACCCTTCTGCTTCTGAAGCAAAGTTTGACAACACATTCCCTGGGTGGAAAGCTACCATAGAGACGCCTGAATTTCCGTATCGTTTGGTGAATTCCTTGGCAAAAAGAATCACTTCTAGTTTTGCATTCCCATAAGCGCTAGTATTACTGTATTTTTTCTCCATATTTAAATCGTTGATGTCTAACTTACTCAAAGCACTATTCCCCACACTAGAGGTATTAATTACTGTAGCGTGTCCAGCAACCAAATTGTCAAAAAGAATCTGAGTCAATAAGAAATGGGCCAAGTAGTTAATTTGAAAGGTCTTTTCAAAACCATCCACCGTTACCACCCGTTTGCCATAAATCCCCCCAGCATTATTAAAGAGAATATGAATCTTCGGATATTTCTCCTTCAATGCTTGACCTAGTTTGCGAACTTCGTCTAACTTCGTAAAATCTGTGACATAGTAAGGAACATTTAGCTCTTTACCCACAGCCATGGTTTTTTTTGATGAACGACCGACAATCACCACCTGATAGCCTTTTTCCTTCATTTGAGTAGCAATAGCTTTTCCGATTCCATCGCTTGCTCCGGTTACAATTACTGTTTTCCCGTTCATAATATACTTCCTCCCATCTCTTTCCATTTAATTATAAAAAGATTGACGCGAAAAATGAATAACATAACGTGCCTTTATCATAGCCAAAAGAGCCATTCATTTGTTTTCATAAAGTTCCCCGATAAGCAGTTATCGTCTGGCCAGTCCAATTCTTAAAGGCTCTGGAAAAAGAAGCCGGTTCCTTATAACCCACCAAATATGCAATCTCTCCGGTAGAAAGCTCTTGGGTGTCCATATAACTTAGAGCTAACAATTTTTGGACCTTCTGCACCAGCTGCGCAAAGGTCACTCCTTGTTCTTTTAATTTCCGCTGCATGGTCCGCACACTAACCCCTAGAGATTTTGCGACTTCATCCCGAGAAAATCGATCACTGGGAATGGCGGTAAAGAGTGCCTTTTCCACAAGATTTAAAAAAGAATGATCTTTCGATAGCTCCTCTAAGCGACGTTTTAACTCCGGCTCCAAGTACTCCCACATCACGTTGTTTTGGGTGATGAACGGTATCTGTACATCCTCTGTGCGAAATACCAAGGAATTGTGATCTGCTAATTCCGGTTGTACCTCTAAATAATCCACTAATAGTTGACTGTACTCATAAGGACTAGTAACACTCACCGGAACAATATCTTTTCCTGTCCCTGTACGTATTAAGCTAAGCAGAGCTAGCTGTTCATTTAACAGAGTAAACCGAGGCATATCAGCACCTTCAATACCAAAACTTAACTGAATGGTCAGCGTTTCTGACTGTTCATCGATAGACACGACTAAGGGACATATCAATTGCTTGTACAAGCCAAAGCGGTGAAAGGCTTCCCGGGAATTTTTCGCACAGAGTGCCACAAAAAAGGGTGGCATAAAGTTATTAATATTCTTCACTTCACTGAAAGCGAGAATTTGTTCATCGGTAATATCCTTGTCTAACTCCCCTAGAAACTTCACGTAATCCCCAGGGGATAGTTCTAATTCTTCCTTCCATAACACGTTGGGAATAGAGGCTCGTTCCAAAAGATCGTCCAGCTGTACTCCAACCTCCTGAATAAATGCTTGAAATTGCTTCGAAATCGTAACTTTCATCTTGATTCGCTCCTTTATATTGCCATGATAATTCTAACTTTCCCTGACAATAATTTTCCTTACTTTATTCTATTATAGGTAATAATTCAAGCAAACGAAATGTTATTAAGCGCCATATGCTTTTCGCTTCGTGCCACAAAATGAATGAAGCCTTTACTTGAAATAGCTCCTGCAGATCACTGTTGCAAAGTAGAATTCCTCTTCTCTTACATGTAATTCATTTAAGGAAATGTTGACAATCTTTATTTTTATAATTGGCAAATTGCAATTTTCGATTGAAATTCTTAGAACAAATTCTTTAACACTGTGATGTTATAAAAATTTAGTATCAAAAACGCCCAAAAGCGTGTATACTATAGGAAATTTCAAAAGGCACCCTTTTGAACAAAATATTTCAGATACGGAGAGGTAATTATGAATTTAAAGAAAAATGCCATCATGTTGGCCGTTGCCGGTTTAACCGCACTGACTCCAGTTGTTAGTCAGACCGCAATGGTACTGGCTGATACGCAAGCTGACCAAACTGCTAAGCCAGATCAAACTGCTAAACAAGATCAAACCACAGCACCAGCTAAGGATTCTGCACAAAAGCCAGCTGAAGAGCCTGCTAAGCAGCCAATCAACGAGCCGATTAAGGGAACGGATTTTGATCCGTCCAACCCGCTGGACCCTGGTTTCAACGGCCCAACTGCGACTGCACCGGCAAAGAAGAGCCCGATCCGCAAGACCAAGGCGTCATGGACGAAGAAGCACAAGAAGGCTAACAATTACTTCAACAAGACTGTCAAGAAGGGCGCTAAGCTGTCCGACAAGAAGAAGCTGAACTTGTACAAGAAGGCCCTGAAGCACCTCAAGAAGAACCACGCTAAGTACGCTAAGCGTTACCGCTCATACTTGAGCGCTGAGATTAAGGCACTCAAGGCCGAGATCAAGGCCGCTAACCAAAAGCCAGCAGCTACGCCAGAACAGAAGCCAACGACTCCTGCTAAAGACGATTCAAAGCCAACAACTGCACCAGCTGCAGACGACGCTAAGAAGCCAGTTACACCAGCTAAAGATGATTCCAAGACTGCAACTACGCCAGCCAAGGACGACTCCAAGACTGCAACGACTCCTGCTGGTTCAACCAGTTCGACGGATCAAAAGCCAGCAGCGACAACGCCAGCTAACAAGTAATTTGATTGATTAAAAAAAGAGGCCCCGGCCTCTTTTTTTGCTGCTTATTTTTCTGAATTATTTTGCGCTTCTTGACTCCGTCTTGCCCCCCTAAGAAATAATGGTCTTAATCATCGTTAACGTGCGTTTGGTTGTATTTTTCGCCCCATTTTTCCATTTCCAGGATTAGCGGGGTAAGCGTTTTGCCCCAGTCGGTCAATTCGTAGCTGGTTCTGGGCGGCACCACCGGATAGGTGGTTTTTGCAATGACGTTGTCGCCTGCCAGTTCCTTCAGCTGCAGGGCCAGCATCCTTCTGGAAATATGGGGCATCAGCCGCTGCAACTCGCTAAACCGGCAGGATTTATTGGTGATTAGGTGGTAAATAATGACGCTCTTCCATTTTCCCGCAATTACTTGCAGCGTGCTTTCGACGGGACAGCCCCGAGCACAATTATAGGCGTGGCGTGGCAAATGATCACTCTCTTTCTGCGGTACACTGCTAATTTTAGCGTTTTATCCGTTAGTATGCTAGGGGAATAAATTGTTACTTAGTAAATAAAAATTCACGTCTTGTTTTTCTCCTGCGGCCAAGTACTATTGAGGGGTAGGCAAAACGCAAAGGAGCAGAAATGAAAGCTATTGGTTTTAGAGAACACTTGGATATTGACGATGAAAAAAGCCTGGTTGACGTAGAGGTGTCCAGGCCCGTTGCAACAGGGCATGATCTTTTGGTATAAACAAGTGCGGTCGCGGTTAACCCGGTTGACGTCAGCATTAGAAAAAACGGTCACGGCGTCCTGAAGGAGCCCCAAGTTATTGGTTGGGACGCTTGCGGAACCGTTGCTGAAGTGGGACAGAGGTTACACTGTTCAGGCCCGGCGCACGCGTCTATTATGCCGGTTCGTTTGTTAGGTCGGGCAGCGACAGCGAGTACCAGCTGGTTGACGAGCGGATTGTCGGCAGCGCGCCCCAGAAATTGACCGCCGCTCAGGCCGCTGCAATGCCCTTGACCGCGCTTACTGCATATGAGGCCCTGTTTGAACAATTGGAATTAGCAATAGATCCGAGCCGAAATGTGGGCAAGACCATCCTAATCATTAACGGCGCCGGTGGCGTCGGCTCTATTGCAACCCAACTGGCCCACCTGGCCGGACTAAAGGTAATCGCAACTGCTTCAAGGCCAGACAGCATTGAATGGACCAAAAATTATGGTGCCGATTTTGTTGTCAATCCCCGCAGCGATTTAGTAAGGCAAGTTAGGGCGTTGGGCCATCAGTATGTTGATTATATCCTTGAATTAAGCGACCTGGACCGGCACTGGAATGAAATGTGCAAGCTAATCAAGCCGGAAGGGCGAATTGTTTCGACCACTGAAAACCTGCGGCCCATTAATTTGCGCGCATTGACTATGAAGAAGGCGCACTTTGCTTGGGAATGGATATTTACCAAGTCTTACTACCAGACCAGCGATATGATTTCGCAACATGAAATTCTCAACAAGTTAGCGACCATGCTAGACAGCGGGTTGCTTAAGTGTACGCTGACTAAAACGCTGACGCCGTTGAATGCGCAAAATTTGCGCAAGGCCCACAAACTGGTGGAGAGTGGTCACATGATCGGCAAGGCAGTTGTAGCAGGCTGGCAGAAATAAAGGCTGCGCCTTAAAAAAGCAATTCTGGGTCAAATTTGCACCCTGAAGCAAAAGGTCGGCTGATCAAAGCAATGCACTCAATGCGCGCAGAAAAACAATAATTATTGAAATGCTGAAAGGCTTCAACGTATTTGGGCAAGATTCTGATTACGATGAAGCTTTTTTAGGTGATTATTGCAGTGGGACGCAAAATTCGCATAAGTGCTGTGCAATTTTGGGATAAGCATAGCGCTCAATTATTGGTTTAGTGCTGTCTATTGGCAGATTGGCAGTTAAAGCGGGAGTGTTGTTCCAGAAGTTTGCTACAGCCTCTGCTGTATGCGCAATTTCAAATATTGCGTAGCGCCCGTTGGTAATTCCACGAGTTGGTAATTCACGGAGCTGCACCTTGTTAGTCACAATGACGCCTACATCGTATCTTTGCTGCTTTGCCGGTGTTTGCATTGGATCATCTAAGGCGATTCCTAGTATGGCAGTATCATTGTTGAACAAGTTGTTTGCTTTTAAGTATGCCTTAAAGTTTTCCATTAGCTGTTTGTTTTTCGCTCCGTATTTACCAATTCTGCGCATATATGCAATTTGGATGTCTTTAAATTCTTCAATAATCAATTGTTGTTTCTCCTGTACTATCAATATTTTGGGGTTGTTGGCACAATTGTAAGTGCAGTTAAAATTTTTTACAACATGGCTTTTAAAATGAAGCATTACTTTTTCTGCCAAAACAAAATCCGCTGCTATAATTCAAGCGGCGGATTTTTAGGTGATTTACTGCAAGTGCTGGTAACATTCCAGGATTAGCAGTGCGTAATTGTTTAACATAAAGGTCGAGTTAAACTGGTTGATGCGTTTGAGACCAGTAAGAAGTGTGTCTAAAGCGCGGTCATACTGCTTTAATTCAAAGTAACTTTTACCCTGCTGAAAGTGGATTACGTTAAGGTTTTCGGATTGGGCGGTTGTTTTAAGAAGAGTGGTATTAACTGTCTTGAAGAGGACAAAGGCCTCTTCAGTTCTTTTTTGCTGGGCGTAGATAAAGCCTAGGGCGTTTACCAGTAGTAGTTCAACGGTATTGCGCGGTACGGGTTGAGTTATATCCATCGTGTAGGAAATAGCGAGTTTAAAGTAGTGCTGGCAGTCGCTTAGGTTGCATTCTACCTGGTAAACGGCACAGCCGTAATAGTAATAATAAATTTGAAAGTCTAAGTCTGAGTTAAGCGACCTAATAATTGTTTGCTGATCAAGGTACTGCAAAAGTTGCTGATATTGGTGCTGGCGACAAAGGTCAAAAGCTGCTTGTGCCAGCTGGTCGTTGTTACCAAAATTTAGGCGTTCTTTTAAGAAGGCATCGTCGATTGAAAGATGCAGCTTGTTGCAGAGAGCAATAAAAATAGCAGCATTGGGAATATATTCGCCGTGCTCAATACTGCTGATCAACGCTTGCGAGCAGATGCCGCTAGCGAGTTCTTGCTGGGAAAGTCGTTGCTTTACGCGGGCGTTTTTGACCAATATACCAATCTTTTGTGAAATCAATTCTTCGTAATTTTGCATGTGATCCTCGAACAGTATTTTATGATTAATCGACTATATTATATGCCTATTCTGGTAATTCCTGAAAAGAAATCAAATTGCGACCGCGATTTGGTCCTTGGGCTTGAGTAGCAATTGCCTGATCAAAGTTGTGGTAGGAAAATATTTTGTTGATAGGGACGAATAATCTTTTAAGCTGGATCTCTTGCATTAAATAAAGATAATTTT
Organism: Lactobacillus sp. XV31L; assembly: GCF_059900865.1. Taxonomy (NCBI): domain Bacteria; kingdom Bacillati; phylum Bacillota; class Bacilli; order Lactobacillales; family Lactobacillaceae; genus Lactobacillus; species Lactobacillus sp. XV31L. The sequence goes on from NZ_JBWXGC010000006.1 coordinate 55,941, forward strand.
TGGGTAAAGAGGGCTTACTAATGAACTGAATGCCGGGCACGTCCTTTTGAGCGACGCTGATTACCTGGTCACCGTCTTGCAGGTGGGCCAGTAACTGGGGATTAACGCCCGCACCGGCTAGGTCAAGGACAAGTTTATTCGCCGAGTTAACTGGCCGTGCAGTATTGATGTTGTACTTAGTGGCTTTTTCATTGAGGTAGTCTTGTGAAATTGGTCGCACCTTGGGGATGAAAGGCAATTGACTGTGGTGCGTCAATAGCTGCATCAAGATGAGACCGGTCAATGAATCTGCACCATAAATCACCAGTGGCTGCTGCTTTTTCTGGGCAATTTTAAAAAGAGTCAAAGCTAGGTCACCGCCACCGATTAGTATAGCTGCGTCCCTTAATGTAACACCAGAAATGAGTGAAATTGCAAGCGGCGGGATGCTGGAAGTGATCTCTTCCTGAAAGGTTCCCCAGGGATGCAGTAACAAGGCGGGCTGCCCCAAAAGTGCCGTAGATCGCAAACTGCCCACTTCTTTAACAATGCCCGTTGCACCATAACCTAAGACGGCAGGCACTTGTGAGTGCATTTGCTGGTCTAATTTTAAAAGGTCATACCGAAAGAGCGGCACGAATTTTGTTTCGATTTTGATTGACAAGGGCGTGAGCGCATCTGCAGCCTTGTCCTGCAATTCTGCTTGCCGATAACCTATTTGAATAATTGCTTTAACCATGTTTGCTAACCTGCTTTCTTTAATGATGCAAGGTTAATCCTTTCTGGCGGAACGAGCCAATCAGAATACTGATAATTGGCACAAAAGGCGGGGTAAAACCCGTTTATTTTAGTAGAAGTCGGGGGGTACAAACAAAAAAAACGAGTACTGAGACTCGTTCTTTTTAATTGCTAATATAATTTAACCTTGTAGTTGGTCAGCAATTACATTGGCAACATGCTTGCCGGAGTAGAAGACAAATCCTGCTTCCGTACCAGGCATGTTAGGGCCATAAGTGTCACCAATCAGCATGCCAGCGCCGTCATTGCCAGCGGCGTACAAGCCCTTAATCGGCTTGCCGCTTTTATCCAAAACCCGATGTTCAGTATCGGTCTTCAGTCCACCCATTGTACAGAAGGCACCGATGCCAAGTTCAAACGCATAGAATGGACCGTTTTCGACTGGAATCATGAAGTCAGCCTTCTTATCAAAGTCAACGTCTTGGCCGTTGTGAGCCATCGCGTTGTAGTGGCTAATAGTTTGCTCTAAGTTAGCTAAGCCTAATTTTTGTGCTAATTCGGCAATTGAATCAGCCTTGGTAATGTAGGGCGCATTTTCGTCAAAGGCCTTTTGCATTTCTTCCTTCAAGTGTGGAAGTCTAGTGTCGTGGTAGTCCCAAGTTCCCATCGGCTTATAGAGACCTACGTCAGCCAAGTGATCAATAGTGGCCTCGTCGATAATGGAGTAAACCTTGCCTTGGGTGAACAAAGCGTTGCCGGCTAGTGCAAAGTTATCAACAACTTCTTCATTGACAAAACGGTCGCCGTTTTCGTTAACCCAGAGCAGTGACTGCTGGTCGGCCGCACCGTTTAATTCTGAATAACGGTAAACGTAGCCTGGCTTGGTCGGGTCCTTAAGATAACCACCAAAGAGCATTGCCATGTCCATTGCGTACTTTTGTGCACCGACATCCCAGGCAAGCTTAAGTCCGTCACCCGTGTTCTTCATTGAGTTAACCGGGATGAGTTGATTCTCATCGTAATGGGTTTCGCTTTTAATCATTTCCTTGTTGTTTAAGTAGCCACCCGTTGCCAGTACAACTGCTCTAGTTGAAACTATTTTAGTTGAGTTATCGGTCAAGTCTTTGAGAACTAGGCTTTCGACCTGGCCCTTGCTGTTTAAGTTAATCTTGCTTACAGTCGTTGAAGTAACAACTTCTGCGCCTTGTTTCTTTGACTTAGGCTCTAAAACGTCATGAATAACGGATTTACCCAGTCCTTTAAACAAGTGCCAGGTCCGGTAGCCGCTGCCAAGCGGTGCTACGTCCAGGTATTCAACGCCGATGTCGTTCAACCACTTGATGATGCCAGCAGAAGCATCAATATATTCTTTCCAAACCTGTGTGTCAGCCCGGTAATGTGAATAATCTAACTCTTCGTTTAAGGCCTCTTTTTTAGTTAACTTGACGTTATGCTGCTTTTGTAAGTATGAGTCAACGGCGAAAGCGCCTTCGATATGCTCGCCGCTGCCGCCCGTATTGCGGCCCTTTTCAACGACTAAGACGGATAGTCCACGTTGACTGGCCTGGTATGCGGCTGTAAAACCGGCTGCACCACCACCAACGATAACAACATCATAATTTTCTTTGATTTCCATTTGTGAAACCTCCTACAAGTAATCTATACTAAAATTATAATCGCTTACATGCAAAATGTGCTATAGTAGATTTAGTCGCCACTAGGATATAAATGTACAGGTGAAAATAGATGGATAGTGAACAATTGAAAGTTTTCCTGGCTGTGGTCCAGCAAGGCAGTTTTGGCAGGGTTGCAGAACAAAGGTATGTTACTCAACGTGCGGTATCCCGGCAGATGGCCCGGCTTGAAAAAGAAATTGGGGCCGAATTATTTGAACGAAGCAATAATCGAGTCACCTTAACTGCGGCAGGCAAATATTTTGCCGGACGTGCGCAGGAATACCTGAACAACCTGGACGCGACGATTTCTGAATTGAAAAATATTTCTAAAGCTACTGGTAATTCGCTTTATATTGGCTACTTTTCAATTTTTGACGCTTTTATAATGGAAAAGGAAATCATTAATTATCAGACTAAAAGGCTAGAGCCTAAAATTGACTTCTTTACTACGGAAGAGAGTGTCGAACACATCTTAGCCGATCTCGCTCTCAATAAGCTGGATTGCGCCTACATTAACCACTATGGTAGTTATGACATTCCGCAAGCTTCTGAGTACGAATTTGTTCCAGTCTATTCTAATGAGATGGTGATAGGGATTAGTAAGCAGAATGCATTGAGCACGAAGCGCTACCTTGAAGAAAAGGACTTGGACGGGCAAACTTTACTTTATTACAGCAGTGAAAATTCTGATTTTATGCGGAAGACGTTTACCGCTACTTTGCATAAAAACATGAATAATTATCGGATTATTCGAGTTTCTTCAATTGAACAGCTGATGACAAGTACAGCGCTTAATCAGGGGATTGCTTATATCCCCAAGGGCCTGATTAACCAAATAATGAAGCCGGATGACGAAATTGTTTACCGGCATTTTCATTCACGGCAAGAACAAAGCTATTCAATGCAATTGATATATTTGAAGACTAATAGGTCAGTAGCACTCAAAAGTTTTGTAAACTCAATCAAGAAATTTTTGCTTTAAGTAAAAAAAGGCCATTCACAATCGCGATACAACCCCCAAATTTAGGACAAATTTGGGGGTATTATTATGACTAATTAACTAAACAAGATAAAATTGCTATCTTTGATCTTTGGCAGAATTATGGCATTGGTTCTAAGGAATTAAGTCGCCGCTATCAGGTTAATGTAGCTGGTATTACTTATTTACTTGCCCTCATCAATTACCATGGTACAACCATTCTTGACCGCCCTTATATAAACTAAACTATTTTGCTGACTTTAAAGAGCAGGCCATTAGGCGGGTGCTGGTCAAAGGTGAAGCGGCCTATCAAGTAGCTCTTGATCTGCGCCTGAAAAGTTCTGGAATGTTGGCCAATTGGCTGCGCCAGCAGAACTTGAAGCTGTTCGTCGAGAACGAATTCGTAAAAAATTGAGCGCCTTAGTCGACCAGCGGAAATAGTCCGGGCAGTTACCCATGAGATTCGAACTCAAAGTCAGCGTAACTTTTATTCTTGAAGTTATTTATGCCATTCCCGACCTGCTGCACTTATCGCACAGTCCCAGCCTTGAGCAGACTATGGACATGTTAAGGCAGGCCTGGCGTAAGCAACCGGCACTGGAAGAAGCAATCAGAAAGTACGTATTACTACAATACCAAAAGAATCAGTGCAAAACTAAAAGGACTGACTCCTTCTGAATATCGGGAGTTAGTCCTCAGCTAGAAATTATTAAACTGTCCTAAATTTGGGGGTCACATCATATATATGGCCTATTTATTATTCGATGAACTAACTAATACCAGCTAGGTTTATCACCTGTAGTATCAGGTTTATCAACACCTAAGGATTCCCCAATGTGCTTAGTTGGGTCAAGTACAAGATCCGTTACCAAACTGGCAACGCTTTTACGTGAAACCTCTGTTCCCTTAAAGGGTTCACCTTTTTGGGTTAGTTCGTAGTCAATCTCATCATTATTCTGTAGCCAAGCGGGTCGAATGATGGTATAGTCAAGCCCACTTTCCTCAATTATTTTGGCAGCTGCTGCGTATGTTGGCAAGTAGCTTTTGCCTAGCATTTGGTTATTCCATTCGCCGAACTTGCCGGGCACTTCGTCATAAATACCGAGAGTGGAAATCCAAATTAGGCGTTTAACATGCTGCTTCTTCATGGCTGTCACCGTTGATTGAGCTTGCTGCTCGATGTTGCTGCCGGCTAGGTTGGCATAAACAATATCTTGTCCAGCCATTGTTTGCGCTAACTTAGCAGTGTCGGCGGCATCGCCTTGGACAATCGTGCCCCAAGTTTTATGAGCTTCAGGCAATTTGTCTAAGTGGCGTAAATAGTATGTTTCCTGTACTTCTTCGTGTTGATGTAGTAATTTTTCAGCAATTACAGCAATTTGGCCGCTTGCTCCTAAAATTAATAAATTAGTCATTATTGAATACCTCTAATCTCTTTCATTTTTAATATAGGCTTATTAAATTATTTTCGCAAATAGAAGCACTTACTAATTAAAAGTGGCCAGTAAATATGTGAATTTTTTACAAAAAGAGCTTACCTTCAGGCAAGCTCGATTGATTTTAAAAAGCAATAATAGTAGCTTAATTGTATCCTAATTATCTTTGTCTGGTCTCTCTTCATAGCTGCTTTTGCGCTGAACATAAAGGTAGACTGGCCAACCAGTTAGCGTCAGCAAAATACCGATAACGGCTAAAACAGGCTGGGAAATACTGGTACTAATTACTATGAAGAGTGCACCAGCGATGGCCAAGATTGGCGGGAGTGGGTACCAAGGAACCTTGTATGGCCGCACCAAGTTTGGTTTACGTCGCCGCAATATAAAGACGCCGCTAAAGAGCAGAATCGAAAAGATCCAGGAAACGTAGACTAACATGTTAGTCAAAAAGTCGAAAGTTCCCGAAAAGACCATAACGGCAGCAATTGCGCATTCAAAGAGCATGCTGTTGGTTGGTACGATGGTTTTTAAATTCAACTTGCCAAAAAAGTTAGCTGCTGGCAATTTCTTTTCGTGCCCCAGGATATAAGGCATGCGGGAGCCTAGCAAGAGATGCCCGTTAATGGCCCCAAAGACTGATACTAGAATTCCAATTGTAATGAGTGTCCCACCTAAGCTGCCAAATAGCTTCTTAGCCGTTAAGATTGCGGTCGTCTGGTTGCCAACCACTTGTACCCAGGGAACTACTTTGACGTAGCTCCAATTGATTAACGTATACAAGATAGTAACGCCAAACAATCCCCATATTATGGCTTGAGCCAGTGTTTTAGATGGATTTTTAACTTCGCTGGCGAGGTTGCCGATGCTCAACCAGCCATCATATGCAAAGAGGACAGCCAAAAGCGCCTGACCAAAGGCAGCCGCACTTGAAGCTGAATTGACGTTCGGAGCAGGGGCTCCAGTCAGTTGGTTAGGTCCACCATAAAAGAGGGCGAACAAGATGATAGCAGCAATTGGCAGCAGCTTGATAACGAGAGCGAGTTTTTGCACTTGCGAGCTCAATTTTGACCCCATCCAGTTGATGAACAAAACCGTCAGCATCACTACCAAGGCAATGACGGTTGTTGATAGGCCCTTAAAAATAGGGATGTCTTTGGACTGTGTGGCAAAGACAATGGACAAGGCGGCGATGTTAGCTGGATAGTAAACAATAATGAGCGACCAGCCAAATAAAAAGGCGACTTTAGGTCCATAAATGGCCTCTAGGTACTTGACCGGTCCGCCATCTTTTGGAAAAACAGAGGCCAGTTCTGCAATTGAGAGTCCAGCCATCAGCGTAACAAAGCCTGCAAGTGGCCAAACCAAGATGCTAAGCCAAGCATTGTGAGTTAAAGCTGATACGTTGGCAATTTTAAAAAAAGTGCCGCCACCAATCATGGTACCCATGATTGTTGCCAACGCGGCAAAAAAGTTGAGTTGTCTTTTCATAGTGCTTCCTTAATAGGTACGGATTAATATTTGTAATTATAGGCTATGATGTCTAAAATAAAAAGAATGAAATTTTGTTAACAAAGTTTTAAAGCAGGATTCATACTTTCTCTGAAACAAGTCAAAGTGGAGACGAATGTGGTATTATTTGGTAAAGCAAAGGTCTACATTTCCTTATACTCAGGCAAAGGAGAAGATATGAACAAAATTACAGTAATTGGCAGTATTAACTTGGATACTAACTTGCGGGTTGAGCGGATGGTCCAACCTGGCGAAACCATTCATGCTAAAGAACATTATTCTGCAGCTGGAGGTAAAGGAGCTAACCAAGCAGTTGCTGCTGCACGGTCCAACTGTGCCGTTAGCTTCATTGGCGGGGTCGGCAATGATGCACCTGGAAAAGAGATGCTTAGTCTGCTTAAGCAAGAAGGTATTAATATTTCGGGCATTGACGTGGTTGCCAAAGAGTCGACTGGACAGGCCTTTATTACAGTTGATGATGAGGGGCAAAATGCCATTACCATCTATGCAGGCGCCAATTCAAGCCTTGGCGCAGCTGAAGTTGCTGTGAAGAGCAAGCTGATTACGGATGCCGACTTTGTCATTGCCCAGTTTGAAACCCCACTTGAAGCAACGATTAAGGGCTTTGAAATAGCCCGTAAAGCCGGCGTTAAGACCATTCTGAACCCAGCTCCTGCAATGAAAGAAATCCCAGCAGAACTGCTAGAGTTAACTGATATTATTGCCCCAAACGAATCTGAAGCGCAAACAATTACCGGCGTGAAGGTGGTCGATGAGGCTAGTGCCCGGCAGGCAGCAGCAAAGCTTCATGATTGGGGTGTGGCCGTAGTAATCATCACTATCGGTTCTAAAGGTGCCTTTTATGATTGGCAAGGCCAAAGTCAGTTGATTCCAGCATGCAAGGTTAAGGCGCTTGATACAACAGCGGCGGGTGATACCTTCATTGGGGCAATGGCGAGCCAGCTCAAGCCAGATCTTTCCAACTTGCTCGCAGCAATTACCTATGCTAATCATGCTTCATCAATCACGGTACAGCGCTATGGGGCCCAGCCCTCAATTCCCTACCAAAAGGAAATCAACTAAAAAATTGTCAATCATTTGAAAAATAGCTAAAAATATTGCTGTTAAAGCGGTAAGCAGACCTCAAGATTATTTGAGAATGCTTGCCTTTTTTTGTATGCAGACTTGAATATTGTGAATGAGTGACCAAATCAAATAATTGACAAAAAGTAAGTGAACGCCTAGCATGATAGACACTTATAGTTGCTAACAAAAAGGAAGTGGAAGCAGGGAGCAGGCAAGACCAGCTATTAAAGGGGAGCAGTACTAGTGATTCCTAATGAAATTAGTTGGGGGAGCTTGGTCTTTCACTTGTAGCAGTTATGCTGGCAATTATTATGGTAAATCTGTGAATAAGCTTGATTCGTAGATTTTTTGTTTATCTGACTGTGCTTGGTGTTCTGATTATGAAACCAGGTCGTCTACTTAAAAGTGGGAGGTAAAAATGAACTGGCAGATAATTACACAGAGTTTGCCTATTTTTTTAAAGGCCTTTGAATTAACCCTTTGGCTATCGTGTGTAGGCATTGTGTGCTCAATCATCGTTGGTCTGGTTACCAGTTTGGTGCAGTATTTTAAAGTCCCTGTATTGGAACAGGTTTTGACAATTTACGTAGAGCTTGCTCGCAACACGCCGCTATTGATCCAATTGTTCTTCTTGTACTATGCTTTTCCAGTTATTGGCTTGAAAATGTCGGCCCAGGTTTGTGGCATTATTGGATTGGTGTTCTTAGGTGGGGCCTATATGGCTGAAGGCTTCACTGGTGGTTTTGCTGGTGTTAGTACAACTCAAATCGATGATGGTAAAGCCTTAGGAATGAATGATTTGCAACTAGCGCGTTATGTTGTTTTTCCACAGGGCTTTGCTTTGAGCATGCCAGCCTTAACGGCTAATATTATTTTCTTGATTAAGGAGACATCGATTTTTTCAGTCATTGCGATCCCCGAATTGACTAATACTGCTTTGGACTTGATTGGGATGTATTATCGGTCTAATGAATACCTGCTGGTGTTGGTCATTGCCTATGCAATTATTCTGGTTCCAGTGATCTTACTGTTAAATTATGTGGAGAGGAAGGTGCGTTATGGGACATTCGGCAATTAACGTCTTCTTTGCTGGCAATAACCTTGCTCGAATACTGCAAGGTCTCTGGACCTCGGTATGGATTGCTGCGCTCAGCTTATTAATTGGCTTAGTGCTAGGAACCCTGTTTGGTATTTTACGGACCCTGCCTAACAAAATTGTCCGCTTTATTTTACGGGCTTACTTGGAATTTTTCCGGATTGTACCTACCATTGTCTTGCTGTACTTGGTCTACTATATTTTGCCGCGGAGCTTGCATATCAACTGGCCAGCCAGCTGGATGGCGGTTTTGGCCTTTTCACTATGGGTGGCAGCTGAATTCAGCGATATTGTGCGCGGAGCCATTGAGTCAGTACCTATTACGCAAAAAGAATCCGGTCAAGCACTGGGTTTAAGCACCAGCCAATTATTTCGCTATGTCTTACTGCCCCAAGCAATGCAACTAGAACTACCAGCTACTATTAACCTGGCCACACGGGTGATTAAGACGACATCGCTGCTCATGATGATCAGCATCATGGACGTGATTGCAATTGGCCAGCAGATTATTGAAGCCAACAACCAGCAGTATCCAACTGCAGTTTTTTGGATTTACGGCTTGATCTTTATTTTGTACTTTGCAATTGATTATCCGTTGTCCCTTTGGGCAAAGCGCTTGGCTGCCAAGCAGAAGAGGTAAGGAAAATGACAGAAGAAATTTTACGAGTTGAAAATTTGAACAAGTATTATGGTGACTGGCAGGCTCTGCATGACATTAACCTGACCCTGCACAAGGGTGAGGTGCTGACTTTGCTAGGCCCGTCTGGTTCTGGCAAAAGCACCCTAATTAGGTGCCTAAATGGTCTTGAAGCATATAGCAGCGGGGCTATTTACTTCAAGGGCAAAAAAGTAGATGGATCAAGCAAGACCTGGCAAGCTTTGCGGCAAAAAATTGGCATGGTCTTTCAGAGTTACGACCTCTTTCCTAATTTGACAGTGATTGAAAACATCTTGCTCGCACCAGTCAAGGTTCAGCAGAGGCCTGAAGAAGAGGTCAGGGTTGAAGCAATCAACTTGCTAAAGAGGGTAGAATTAGACGAATATGTTGATTCTTACCCCCGAGAATTATCAGGCGGTCAAAAGCAGCGCATTGCAATTGTACGGGCTCTAGCCCTCCATCCTGAAATCATGCTCTTTGATGAGGTCACTGCTTCACTTGACCCAGAGATGGTTCGCGGCGTTTTGCAAATCATGGCAGACTTAGCCAAAAAAGACCACATGACGATGATTATCGTAACCCATGAAATGAACTTTGCACGACAGATTGCCGACCAAGTTTTATTTTTAGAAGATGGCCGAATTTTGGAAAATACACCAGGCAAGGACTTTTTCACTAGCCCTAAGACGGATAGGGCACAGGACTTTTTAAGCAGTATGGAATTTTAAGGAGTAAACGATGAAGAATAAGACGAGGAATATCACCATTGGCATACTGGTAGTTGTGATTCTGGCGGTTGCAGCCTTTTTTGGAATTAAAGGGTCAATTGGCAACAATGCTAATCAAAATGAGAGCAGCGTGGCTGCCATTAAAAAGCGGGGAACCCTCAGAGTCGCTGTGTTTGGTGACTTGCCACCATACGGCTGGGTTGATGACCATGGTCAGCGGCGCGGTTATGATGTTCGCTTGGCTCGGCAAATGGCCAAAGATATGGGCGTTAAAGTTAAATTTGTCCAGGTTAATGCCAACAACCGCGTAGACACTTTGAATTCTGACAAGGCTGATTTGATTCTAGCCAACTTCACGGTGACACCGGAGCGCAAGCAGGTTGTTGACTTTGCCCGCCCTTATATGAAGGTATCGGTTGGCGTGATTTCGCCTAAAACGGCCGCCATCAGCAGCCAAAGCCAGCTGAAGGGCAAGAACGTGATTGTAACCAAGGGAACAACGGCTGAGAATTACTTCACCAAGAAGGGGAATGTTGACCTGCTTAAGTTTGATTCCAAGACCCAGCAGTTTAACGCTATCAAAAACAAGCGTGCTGCGGCCTTGGCTGATGACAACTCCTACCTCTATGCCTGGGTAAAGCGCAATCCCAATTACACGGTCGGTATTAAAAGTATTGGTCCCAAGCAATTCATTAGTCCAGCTGTTAAAAAGGGCAACAAGTCACTTTTAAGTTGGACCAACAAGGAAATCAGTAAATTGAACAAGCACAAGTTTTTCACCAGTGACTATGAGCAAGAGCTCAAACCATATTTTGGCAAAGAAGTGAGACCTGATGACATCGTTTTGAACTAGACGTGCTTGCCAATTTAATTAGGTCTTGAACTTTGCTGGTAAAAATGTTACAGTAGAAACCGTTAATCGATTAATCTATGGCTTGCAATAAGGTCATGGCAAAGGAGTAATAATATGAAACAAGGCATTCATCCAGATTACCAAGAAGTTGTCTTTATGGATTCCGCAACAGGTGCTAAATTTGTTGCTGGTTCTACCATTAAGTCAAAGGAAACAGTAGATTTCGAAGGTAAAACTTACCCATTAGTTCGGGTTGAAATCACTTCAGACTCGCACCCATTCTACACTGGCAAGCAGAAGTTTGCTCAGGCCGATGGACGGATCGACAAGTTCAACAAGAAGTATGGTATGAAAAATAAGTAGTATCTTTGATCTGGTGGAAGCAGTCCCATTGGGGCTGCTTTTTTATGTAAAGCTCTGAAATGTTATACTAAGTTGAGGCAGACATTGTCGTTGCTTTACTGAAATTTCTTTTTAGCTAGGAGAAAAATAGATGAAAATGCAACTAGCAGAAATTGCCAAGGCAATTGGTTCAACTTGTGAGGGTGATTGTGCAACTGTTATTACTTCTGTTGCCTTTGATTCGCGTAAGATAGAAGAAGGCGGCTTATTCGTCCCACTGAAAGGTGAACGAGATGGCCATAATTTTATCAATAGCGCAATCAGCAAGGGAGCAAAAGCAACGCTCTGGCAAAAGGGTCATCCTGGAAAGCCAGATAGTATTGCAGTACTTGAGGTCAAAGACCCTCTCAGCAGCATGCAGAAGCTGGCCCAGTATTACTTGAGCAAGGTCAATCCAACGGTTGTAGGTATTACCGGTTCAAATGGCAAAACCACCACCAAGGACATGACGGCTGCAGCTTTGGCTAAGCGCTTCAATGTGCATAAGACGGATGCCAACTTTAACAATGAAATTGGCGTGCCGATGACCATCTTGGAGATGAAACCCAACACGGAAATTTTAGTGCTCGAGATGGGGATGGACCATGCTGGCCAGCTCCACCAATTGAGCGAGTTGGCCCACCCTGATGTAGCTGTAATTACGATGATTGGAGAAGCCCACATTGAGTTTTTGGGGTCGCGTGCACAAATTGCTGATGCCAAGATGGAAATTACGGACTTTTTGCGTGAGGATGGCGAGTTCATTTATAATGGCGATGAACCACTCTTGCGCGAACGTGCTGCCCGCATTAACCAGACAAGGGTCACCTTTGGTTTTGCTAAAGATGATCAAGTTTATGCAACTTCTTTTAGCAGCTATAAGCACCATGCCACCTTTACTGTTGCTGATTCAGCGTGCAAGTTTACCATCCCAATGATTGGCAAGCACAATGTATCAAACGCATTGTCAGCATTGTGTGTTGGTCGACACTTCGGTGAAAGCGACGAAGAGATTGCATCTGCTTTAGCCAGTTTTACTCCAACTGCAAACCGGATGGAATGGGAAAAAGGCGACGTTGGCGAAGATATTATGAGTGATGTCTATAACTCTAACCCAACCGCTGTACGTGCAGTTTTGACTAGCTTTGGTCAAATTCAAGTACCTGAAGGCAGCAGACGAATCGCTGTCTTGGGTGACATGCTAGAATTAGGTCAAAGATCCGCAGCCCTGCACCGTGACTTGGCTGACTGCCTTGATCCCCAAGTGATTAACGAAATATATTTATTTGGCTCTGAGATGAACAATTTAGCTGATGCACTAAAGCGCAATTACGGGCCAGAACATTTGCATTATTACCCAAAAGACCAGATGCAGCGTATGATAGCTGATCTGAAGAATGATATTAAGCCGCACGACATAGTTGTCCTCAAAGGATCGCATGGGATGCACCTCGAAAAAGTGGTAGAGCGGCTTAGATAAGGAGAATTTAGTGAAATTTACGGAATTAGGTTTAAACGATGAGCTTTTAAAGGCCATCAAACGTTCAGGATTTGAAGAAGCAACTCCAATTCAGGAACAGACAATTCCACTTGCCTTAGCAGGCAAAGATGTGATTGGTCAGGCGCAGACAGGTACCGGTAAAACGGCTGCTTTTGCCCTGCCCATTTTGCAAAACTTAGATAACCATAATAAGGTAATTCAGGCGTTGATTATTGAACCAACGCGTGAATTGGCCATCCAAACTCAAGAAGAGCTCTTCCGCTTAGGTCGTGATGAGCACGCCCGTGTTCAGGTAGTATATGGCGGTGCTGATATTGGTCGCCAGATTCGTTCTTTAAAGAATAATGTGCCAGCTATTTTAGTGGGTACGCCTGGTCGGTTACTTGACCACTTAAAGCGCAAGACGGTCAACTTAGAAGATGTCAACACCATTGTCTTAGATGAAGCTGACGAAATGCTTGACATGGGCTTTATTCAAGATATCGAAAGTATCTTGAGTTATGTGAAGAACCGCAAGCAGACCTTGCTGTTCAGTGCAACGATGCCTAAGCCAATCCTCAACATTAGTGAAAAGTTCATGCACGATCCTGAGATTGTGCAGGTCAAGGCTAAAGAATTAACTGCTGACCTGATTGACCAATACTATGTACGTGCCAAAGATTCAGAAAAATTTGACATCATGTGCCGCTTGTTCGACGTTGAAAGTCCTGACTTAGCTGTTGTCTTTGTCCGGACCAAGCGCCGCGTTGACGAAGTTACTAGGGGTCTGCAGGCTCGTGGCTATAATGCAGCTGGGATTCACGGCGACTTATCGCAAGCCCGTAGAATTAGTGTTCTCAAACGCTTCCGTGCTGGCAAGCTTGATATCCTTGTAGCAACTGATGTTGCCGCTCGTGGACTTGACATCTCAGGCGTTACCCACGTATACAACTATGACATTCCTCAAGATCCAGATTCATACGTTCACCGTATTGGCCGTACTGGCCGTGCTGGTCAGAACGGCAACTCAATTACCTTTGTAACACCAGGTGAGATGAGTTACATGAAGACGATTGAGCAATTGACTAAGAAAAAGATGATGCCTTTGACACCACCAACAGATGACCAAGCTTTGCATGGTCAACTTAAGATTGCCAAGTCCAAGATCGAAGACTTGATGAAGGAAGACCTTTCCAAGTACACTGACGATGCAAGCGAGCTGCTGGAGAATTATTCTGCAGTCGATCTTGTTTCTGCATTTTTGAAGAATTTATCCAAGGATTCGTCGGATGTTGAAGTCAACATTAGTTCACAAAAACCTCTTCCAAATCATGGCGGTCACGGACGTGGCGGTCGTGGTGGATATGGTCATGGCGGCGGCCATGGTGGTTATCGTGGCGGCGGTCGTGGTGGATATGGTCATAGTGGTCATGGACACGGCAGCTACCGTGGTGGCGATCGCGACCATCGTGATCATGGTGGTTATCGCGGTGGCGATCACGACCATCATAACCGTGGCGGATATCGTGGTAACAACTCACACCGTTCAGGTGGCGGCCACAGCTTTGTAATCAAGAATAAAAAAGATTAACAATTTTACTAAAAAAGAGTTGTATTAAAGTGCAACTCTTTTTTGGTATTATAATTTAAGTGAGGTGATAGAAATGATTGCTGGAGTAGGAATAGATGCGGTCGAAGTTGAACGCGTAGCCAAGATCGTTGCTAAGGGCGATGGATTTGCACGCAAAGCGCTGACCCCACGAGAATTTACTCAATACGAAAAGATGCAGGGCAAGCGAAAAGTAGAATATTTAGGTGGACGCTTTTCGCTTAAAGAATCTTTTTCCAAGGCAATGGGTACAGGGTTAGGCAAAGACATTGGTCTGCAGGACGTTGAAACATTATGGGATGATTTAGGTCATCCAGTGACCACTTCATCTAAATTTAAAGGGAAGATCTTTCCTAGTATTACTCACGATAATCATGAAATAGTCACTTTAATTGTATTGGAGAAGTAGAAATGGTACCAGGAATACACCGCCCAGCGGCTGTGCGAGTAAATTTAACTGCAATTAGACATAACGTTGAACGTGAAGTAAAGCACTTAGAACCTGGACAGAAGCTATTTGCGGTCGTCAAGGCAAACGCATATGGTCACGGTGCAGTAAGGGTCGCACGCGAGGTCCTCAAGGCTGGCGCTAGTGGCTTTTGTGTTGCTATTTTGGATGAGGCACTGGAATTGCGGCATGCTGGTATTGTCCAGCCAATTTTGGTTTTGGGCGTGACGCCAGCAGCATATGCCCCGCTAGCGGCAGCAAATGGTATTTCACTAACTGTACCTGATCTAGATTGGTTGCAAGCAGCGGACCAGAAGCTGAAACACGTCCAAGCCGATCTGTGTCTTAAAATTCATCTGGCTATTGATTCGGGTATGGGCCGTATCGGCTTTAACCAGGATCGAGACTTTCTTGCTGCGAACAACTTGTTGCGCGATAATCCTCGCTTTGAGGTCGAGGGCATGTTTACCCATTTTGCTTCAGCTGATAGCAGCGACGATTCATACTTTCAGGGCCAAGTTAACCGCTTTGACCACTTCAAGAGCATGTTGAAGCTGAAGCCTAAGTGGATTCATGTTGACAATACAGCAGCCAGTGTTTATAACAAAAAAGTGCATAGCGACTTAGTTCGCTTTGGTATTGGCATATATGGACTCAATCCTTCTTCTAATCCTAATGGCCCTGACCTTGCAATGAGTGTTGAACTTACACCAGCCTTGTCACTTGAAAGTGAACTGGTTCAGGTGCACAAGATTCCCAAGGGTCAGGGAGTAGGCTATGGTTCAACCTATATTGCAGACGAAGAGCAGGTAATTGGCACTGTTCCAATTGGATATGCTGATGGCTTTATCCGCAAGTTCCAAGGCTTTAAGGTCAAGGTTGGGGACTGTTACTGTCCCATTGTGGGCCGCATCTGCATGGACCAACTAATGGTACGTTTGCCCCAAGAGATGCCGGCAGGAAGCAAAGTGGTTCTGATTTCAAATGATCCAGCAGCACCCAATAGCATTAAGAAGGCGGCTGACTACGTGGATTCTATCCACTATGAGGTTGCTTGCTTGCTTAATGACCGTCTGCCGCGTGAATACTATGAAGATTAATAGATACAAAAAAGACATTGCTTCAATTAGCAATGTCTTTTTATGTTTTGATTTATAGCTAGTTGTCTAGTGGTTCACTGAGATAGACACCAGGGTTTTCATCGCTCATGATAGTCATTCCAGCTTGCAAGTCTTCGATTTCAGCTACAACGTAGCTCTTGCTCTCCAACTTCTTGACAATTGTCTTTAAAGTATCTTCTGTTACACCAGCTGGCAAGGTGAAAAGAATGCGCCGCACGGTGTTTGCGCTTTTAGCAGTACTGGAAGCGTCCAAGCTCATCGTTCCTGCAATCACAGTGTACTTGCTAATGATTTTGGCCATTTTAACTAAATTGCCGCGTGAATTATCGGTTAATACAGTTAAGACATAAGAGCCATTCTTCACGTTCCAAGCATCTGACAGCATGTCAAGCAGGCGGGAGTGGGTCAGAATACCATAGAACTTGCTACTTTCGTCTAAGACTGCAATGTAAGGCAAGTCCTTAATGGTAAAGAATACTTTGAAAAAGGGCGAATTTACTTTGATAGTCTTAGTAGCATTCTTAAGCAGGTAAGTTACAGGCAGGCTCATGTCTTTGCCTTGTGACTTGTGGCGGTATATATGCATCTTATATATATTGCCCCGGAAAATAGTACCCGTATCATCTAAAATCGGCACACATCGAAAACCTGAGTCTTCCAAAATTTTAAGTGCTTCTTCAAGTGTAGCGTGTTCGTTAACCGTGGTGAGGTAATCTTTTTTAATAACTAAAGATTTGATAAGCATGATACAGCCTCCGTTGATAAAATTACTCCCAATAATTATACCATAAACAATAATTCTATTAAATAAACATTAAAAATCAAACTTTGATCAATTAAGTTTAGCACTTGCACCTGGAATTAAAAAGTCTTTTTGTCAGGTGCAATCAAAGTGTAATAGTCCAAAGTAATTGAAAGCGAGCGAATGTGCTATCATTAATACGACTAAAAATGAGGGGAAATACAATGAAATTAATTGCGGGTCTGGGAAATCCGGGCCAAAAATATGATGGTACTAAACATAATACAGGATTTATGGCACTTGACTACTATTTAAAGCAAAGTAACCTGCAGCTGGAACGAGAAAAATTCACTGGCAGGTATACTAAACAAGTAGTCATGGGAACAAATGTGATCTTGCTTGAACCGCAGACATTTATGAATGATTCTGGTCGCTCAGTTGCTCAATTTGCCCGCTTTTTTAAAATTGCGGACGAAGACATTCTCATTATCCATGATGATATGGACTTGCCTTTAGGCAAATTGCGTATTCGTGCAGGCGGCAAGTCAGGCGGTCACAATGGCATCAAGAGCATTATTCGTGATCTGGGCAGCAGCAATTTCAACCGGTTAAAGATTGGCATCCGCCATCCGGACAATGCAACAGAAGCGAGTGTAGTTTCATGGGTACTGTCACCCTTTGATGGCGACCAGCAAAAATTAATGGATGCTGCCTTTGCTGCTAGCAGTCAAGTGATTGCTGATTTTATTGCAGGCAAGAGCAGCCAGTTTTTGATGAATAAATATAATTAACATGCGCTTAACCAACCTAGTCGAAAAAGATCAAGATCTCAATAATTTTATTGCCAAAATTGTTCAAGCTGACAATTCTCTAATTACAGGAGCAAATGCCGGTGCCTTTAGTCTGCTCTTGATGCAGATTGTCACCAAGCTTAATTGCCCCCTAATCTTGGTTGAAGAGAATGAGAATAAGACCCAGAAGCGGTTCAGTGAGCTGAATGCGCTAATGCCTGCCGGTCACGTGCAAATTTTTCCTGTTGATGCAACAATTGCCACGCAAACAGCAATCAGTTCGGCAGATGAATTGAGCAGCAGAATCCAGACGCTTAACTTTTTGTTGAGCCAAAAGCCAGGCATAGTGGTCACAGTGCCACAAGGATTGCAATATAAGCTGTCTAAACCCAAGGATTATGGTGCAACCAGACTTACGCTTAAGCCGGGCGTGGAATTTGAATTGCGCGAACTTGCAAATTGGCTCGTGCGAGCAGGCTATCTGCGGGAGAATTTAGTTGCTAAGCCCGGCGAATTTGCCTTGCGGGGCGATATCTTGGACATATATCCACTCGACAGGGAAAATCCAGTGAGGATCGAGTTCTTTGACGATGAGGTGGATACAGTTAAAGAGTTTGATCTGACAAGTCAACGTAGCCAAAAAATGCTGGATCAAGTAGTAGTTTCAGCAGCCCAGGACCGGGTATTTACCAGTCAAGACTTCAAGCGGGCTACTAGCGCAATAAGGGAAGCGATGACAAGTGCCCCAGCGCCAGCAGAAGCTGTCAGCAATCATTTTGCCCCGCTTGTGGAAGAGCTGAATAATGGCAGTTTACCTGCAAACTATGCCTTCTTGGTTGATTTTTTAATCGAGCATCCTAGCAATTTGCTCGAATATTTGGACCAAACGGGCTTGGTGATGCTTGATGATTGGCCCCTAATCGATCAAGCAGTCAAGACCGTTGACCAGCAAAATGCGGGTTTTATTGATGATGAGCTTAAAACGGGGGCAATGCTGCCAGGACAAGAGTTGCGCGCTGACTTTAACCGTAACTGGGCAGCTGATAGCCACCATCACATCTACTTTTCACTTTTTCAAAGAAGTCTGGGGCATGTTCGTCTAGACCAACTGTTTGACTGGCAAACCCGAGAGCCTGAGCAGTTTTTTAGTCAAATGCCGCTGATTAAAGCTGAACTTGAATCCTACCAGAAAAAACAGCAAACCGTTGTTCTTCAAGCAGATAATGCCAAAAGAGCCCGGCAAATTAGTCAAACGCTGGCCGAGTTCGGCTTAGACGTACCTGTTGTTGATAGTAATGATCTGCTAGAAGGGCGCACTCAGATTACGGTGAACGCTTTTGCTAGCGGCTTCATGCTGCCTGTGAGTGACTTGGTTTACCTAACTGAACGCGAACTGTTCAACAAGGCTGTGCACCATAATCGGCGCATTAAAACATTAGAAAACGCACAGCGACTGCGCAGCTATACGGAGCTTAGACCTGGCGACTACGTTGTTCATGTCAACCATGGTATCGGCCGGTTTGAAGGCATTAAAACGCTGGAAAACAATGGCATTAAGCGGGACTATATTACGATAACCTACCAGCATGGTGACCAGCTATTTGTACCGGCAGACCAGCTGAAATTAGTTCAAAAGTATGTTGCGAGCGAGGGCAAGACGCCTCACATTAACAAGCTGGGCGGTAGTGAATGGGCTAAAACCAAACGGCGTGTCCAGTCCAAGGTTGAAGACATTGCAGATGAGCTGATTGACCTATATGCCAAGCGTGAAGCAGAACAAGGCTTTGCTTACTCACCAGACGATGAGCTGCAGCGACAGTTTGAAGATGCCTTTCCCTATGTCGAGACGCCAGACCAACTCCGGTCAATTGACGAGGTTAAGCATGACATGGAGCAAGTCAAGCCGATGGACAGGTTGCTGGTGGGCGATGTGGGCTTTGGCAAGACCGAGGTGGCTTTGCGAGCTGCCTTTAAGGCAATTGAAGATAACAAGCAGGTTGCTTTTTTAGTGCCTACCACCATCTTGGCCCAGCAGCACTATGAAACTATTCAGGACCGCTTTAAAAACTTTCCAGTAAATTATGCTGTTTTATCTCGTTTCCAAACCCCGGCGGAAGTAAAAGAAATTATTGCCGGCCTCAAGAGTGGCAAGATTGACCTAGTAGTGGGAACGCACCGACTTTTATCAAAAGATGTTCACTTCCAAAATTTAGGCCTGCTAATAGTCGACGAGGAACAACGCTTTGGTGTTAAGCATAAGGAACGATTAAAGGAACTGAAAGCCAATATTGATGTCCTTACTTTGACCGCAACCCCCATCCCGCGCACCTTGCACATGTCGATGGTTGGCGTACGTGACTTGTCAGTGATGGAGACGCCGCCCTCTAACCGTTATCCAATTCAAACATATGTGATGGAGCAAATTCCTAGCGTAATTAGGGATGCCTGTTTGCGTGAGATGGAGCGAGACGGACAAGTCTTTTACCTGCATAACCGGATTGGCGATATCGATGAGGTGGTCAATGAATTGCAAGGCTTGCTTCCAACTGCACGGATAGCTAGTGTCCACGGACGAATGGGCAAGCACTTGATGGAGGATATACTTTATCGCTTCCTGAACCGTGAATTTGATATTTTGGTCACTACCACTATCATTGAAACGGGGATCGACATGCCCAATGTCAACACAATGATCGTTGAAGATGCTGACCACTACGGCCTCAGCCAGCTTTACCAGTTGCGCGGTCGGATTGGGCGCAGTGCTCGACTTGCGTATGCCTACTTTCTGTATCAATCTAATAAGGTACTGACTGAGGTGGGTGAGAAGCGGCTGGACGCTATTCGCGACTTTACAGAACTTGGGTCCGGCTTCAAAATAGCCATGCGCGACTTGTCAATTCGCGGCGCTGGCAACATGTTGGGTGCCCAGCAGCATGGCTTTATTGACAGTGTCGGCTACGACTTGTACTCACAGATGCTGGCTGATGCTGTTAAAAGCCGTAAAGGCAAAGCAAAAGTCAAAAAGGGCAACGCAGAGATTGACCTGGGTCTTGAAGCCTATATTCCTGCCAGCTATATCGGTGACCAAGAAGAAAAGATTGAGTTTTACAAAAAGATCAAGACAGCCGATATTGCAGATATTGACCAGATTCAGGATGAACTGATTGACCGCTTTGGAGACTATCCTGAACCAGTTGAAAACCTGCTAGCAATTTCGCAGTTAAAAGCTGAAGCTGATCAGGCCCAAGTGCTAAGCATTATTAAGACTGGCCAACAGGTGAAGGTGGAATTTCAACACCATGCAGCAAAAGAACTCACTGGCCCTAATATTTTAAAAGCATTAGAACATGTGTCTTTCAAGGCCAAAATCAGCTTAACGCCGCAACATACCTTGGTGGTGCTGCTCAAGATGACAGAAGGCTTGCATAGCCGCCAGCTCTTTAATGAATTAACCAGGTTTATGAGTGCAGCTAGTGATATTATTCAAAGATAAAAAGAGGTATTAAAATGAGAATAGACAAATTTTTAAAGGTTTCGCGCTTGGTCAAGAGACGTCCAATTGCTAAAGAAATGGCTGATCAAGGCCGCATTAAAGTAAATGACCGCGTTGTCAAGTCAAGTTATGACGTCAAGGTTGGCGATGTAATAGAGGTTGGCTATGGTTCCAGGATGGTTAAGGCCAAGGTTTGTGATATTAAAGAGACGACTAAAAAGGCTGAAGCAAGCGAACTCTACGAATTAGTCGATTAAATCGTCTACTGTGTAATGACTTTTATAGGGGCCCTTGTTATAATTAAAAGAGTATTGTTTTAGTAATAGAGGTTTGAAATTATGAAGGGACCACGCATCTATAATTCGCTCAGCCCTGAGGAGCGGATGGCGCGTCTGCGGCGTAAGCAGGAAAAAAGGGGAAAAGAAGTTCACCGGATTCGACGTAACCGGATAGTTGCCATTTTTATACTGATTTTTGCCGTCTTGGGTGGTCAAATTGCATATACGCATGCCCAGACCGGCCAAATCAACGAGCGAGTGCAAACTTCCAAGCAAACTTTGAAAAAGATCAATAGTCAAAAGAGTAGCTTGACTACTAAGAAAAATGACTTAAAAGATCCAGACTATGTGGCAAAGCTGGTTCGCTTCAAGTTTTTATATTCAAAACCAAATGAGACAATTTATAATTTGCCAGAGGATAAGAACAACAACTGATGAAGTATCAAGTTGGACAACGTATTACAGGCATCATCAATAACATTAGCGACTTAGGCATTTTTTTGACGCTGCCCAAGCAGACTTCAGGTCTTATTCACCATAGCGATTTTGTGGACAATTGGGCACGTGAAAGGCGCAATTACCAAGTAGGTCAGTCTGTTCGCGTGGTAGTCTTGAATGTCTACAAGGGCAAGATTGCCCTTTCTAAGATGAGGGTCAATGACCCAAGCCTGGCGGATCGGACTAACCAATTTACAAAAGTCAAAAATGAAGATTTTGGGACCGTGTTGACCCAAACTGTGGCTGATGGCCAAAAAGAGCTTGAGAAATTGCAGCAAGAGCTGGCTAGCTATGCAGATTGAAGCTTTTTTCCAAAGAGAAGACCTGTCTTTAAACGGTAAAACACTGGTAGTGGCGACTAGCGGAGGCCCAGATTCAATGGCGCTTTTGGATTTGCTTAATAATATTAAAACTAGCCAGAACTTCCACTTGATTGCAGCCCATTTAGATCACCAGCTGCGCCAAGACTCCCAGCGTGAAGCTGAAGTGATTGACCGCTATTGTCAAGACAAGCAAATCAAGACGGTACATGGTTCCTGGCCCCAAAGCATACATCCCCAAAATGGAACAGAAGCTGCTGCACGCAAGTACCGGTATGACTTTTTGGCGCAAGTGATGCAGGCAAACGCAGGAGACTACTTGCTAACAGCACACCACTGTGATGACTTGGTAGAAAATATCTTGATCAAGTTTATTCGTTCAGGCAATCCAAGTGAAATGAATAGCTTGACCGCTGTAAGCAAGTGGCGCGGGGCATTACTATTGCGGCCGCTCTTATCAATTGAAAAGGAAACTTTGCTGGTCTATGATCGTGGTCATGATATTCCCTTTGTAATTGATAAAAGCAACAAGGAAGACACGGTCTTACGCAACCGGCTCCGCCACCAGGTAGTGCCCATGCTCAAGCGTGAAAACACACAACTTGGTCAAAATGCTTTGCGCTTTAGCAGGCAGATTAGCCAGATGACGACATTAATTGAAACTGAATTTTCACACTTAGAGCAACCGCAGTCTTTTTTAGGATTGGCATTTCGACTGCCGCAAGCAGCCCTAGCCAATCTTTCACCGGACCAGCAGACTGCTTACTGGCAAAATTTTATCTGGCACAAGCAGCATGTGCGTGTAAATGAAAATTTGGGCAGCATGGGCCTAATTACCTATCAAGGCTATTTCTATCTGCTGCCTAAGCGCCTGCCCCCTGCGATTACAATTAGTCCAATCACAGTGGAGCATGAATTTTCATTTGGACCGCGGCGCTTTCTTCTAACTACGACTAAATGCCAGCAAGGCCAACTGCTGGATCACATATTCTTGCCGCAAGCTGCAAAGTTAAACGTAGGCTCGCTTTTAGCAGGCAAAAAATTGCTGCTCAAGAACGGGCAGCATGCCAAGAGCAAAAAGAAGTTTGCCCAAGCAAAAATTCCAGCTGCTTTGCGGCCATACTGCTTGACCTTGTATGAAGATGGCAAGGTTGAATATATTGAACACGTTTATTGCAAGCCGCACAATTCAGATGGCTTACAGAAATATTATTTATATGTAAGCAATTAATAAGAAAATATAAAATGTTAGAGTGTGAGTAAAATTTATGGTAAACTCTTATTCGTGTATCTCTAGACACTTTGCGGAGGTTTTTTATGAAAAATAACCGGAATCGGCTGTTTTCAAACGGTTTATTCTATATAATTGTTTTCCTTTTATTACTAGGGGGAATTAACTGGGCTCTTGGCGGGTCTGACAATTCTGGTGGCAGTGAAAATATCAGCTACTCAGAGTTTGTGCAAGACCTGCGTCAAGGCAAAGTTAAGAACTTTAGTGTTCAGCCCGCAAACGGCATTTATACCGTTACGGGCGATTACAAGGAAGCACAAGACACTAAAGCACAGACAAAGAATAATTTTGACTTCTTTGGTGGTAGTTCCAATCCTAAGGTGTCGCGCTTTTCCACGACGATGCTGCAGAATGATTCCAGCGTAGCGACTGTGCAAGACTTGGCTCGAAAGAACAGCACCAAGATGACGACTCAGGGTGAGTCGCAATCTGGCAACTGGATTTCGACCATTGTCATGTTAGTTCCGACTATTCTCTTTATTGTCATGCTTTGGATGTTGATGAGCCAGAGCAGTGGCGGTGGCCGCGGCGGTAATGGTGGCGGCATCATGAATTTCGGTCGCTCCCACGTAAAACCAGAAGATCCTAAAAAGAACAAGGTTCGTTTTTCCGATGTTGCTGGTGAAGAGGAAGAAAAGCAGGAACTGGTAGAAGTAGTTGAATTCTTAAAGAGTCCGGCAAAGTTTACCAAACTTGGTGCTAAGATTCCGTCTGGTGTCCTTCTTGAGGGTCCTCCTGGTACTGGTAAAACACTTTTGGCGCGGGCCGTTGCTGGTGAAGCTAATGTTCCCTTTTTCTCAATTTCTGGTTCCGACTTCGTTGAAATGTTTGTCGGTGTTGGTGCCAGTCGAGTACGTGACCTGTTTACCAATGCCAAGAAGAATGCCCCCAGCATCATCTTTATCGATGAAATTGATGCAATTGGTCGACGTCGCGGCGGCAATTCAGCCGGCGGCGGCAATGATGAGCGGGAGCAGACTTTAAACCAATTACTGGTTGAAATGGATGGTTTTGAAGGCAACGAGGGCGTTATCGTTATTGCTGCCACCAACCGTTCAGACGTTTTGGACCCAGCCTTGCTGCGGCCTGGTCGTTTTGACCGTAAGGTTTTGGTTGGCAGTCCTGACGTACGTGGCCGTGAAGCTATTTTGCGGGTACACGCCAAGAACATGCCACTGGCTGCAGACGTTGATCTGAAAGAAATTGCACGGCAAACCCCAGGCTTTGTTGGTGCAGACTTGGCCAACTTGTTGAACGAGGCCGCCTTGCTAGCTGCTCGCCGCAATGCTAGTGAAATTGCTGCCAGCGACCTTGATGAGGCAGAAGACCGGGTGATCGCTGGTCCAGCCAAGAAGAATAGCTTGATTTCGAAGAAGGAGAGACAAAGAGTTGCCTTCCACGAAGCGGGACACTCAATCTGTGGCCTGGTCTTAAGTGATTCGCGGACCGTCCGCAAAGTTACCATTGTGCCTCATGGCCGTACTGGTGGCTACAACTTGATGCTGCCTAAAGATGATCAGTTCTTGCTGACAAGAAAGCAGCTGATGGAGCAGATCGTGGGCCTGATGGGTGGCCGCGCTGGTGAAGAAGTTGTTGTAGGCGATCAATCAACTGGTGCTTCAAACGACTTTGAGCAAGCCACTCAGATTGCTCACAGCATGGTCGTCAACTATGGTATGACTGATTCATTAGGTATGGTTGAACTTGAAAAAGAAGGCGATACTAACCCATATGGCTTTAAGCCATACAGTGAAGCAACCTCAGCCAAGATTGACCAGGCTGTGAAGCAATTGCTTGATGAAGCTCACGAAGAGGCGGTCAAGATTGTTAAGAACAACCGTGAAAAGCACCGCATTATCGCTGAAGCATTGCTTAAGTATGAAACATTAGACGAAAAGCAAATCATGTCGCTATACACGACGGGTAAGATGCCAGAAAAAACTGAGCAAGAATATCCAAGTGAATCTAAGGCATTAACTTATGAAGAAGCTAAGGCTGCTGCAGAGAAAAAAGAAACCCAAAAAGCAACCATTGCTAATTCAGAAGATGGACAAGAGCTAAGGGACCAAGCAACTCTTAATAAAGTTGACGAAACTCCTTTGGAAAAGAATCGCAAGACTGAAGAAGAAAATCAGGAAAGACCACAGCAAGCAGATTCCACTAGTGAAGCTGCTGATGCTGACTCTTTCAAGTCAACTTCTACAGAGTCTAATGCGCACAATACTGATTCAAGTGAAGATGCGAATGAAGACGATCATCGTTAAAATTTAACATTATAAATAGAGCCGCTTGCGGGCTCTATTTTTTTAGGAGAATATCATGGAAGACTATTTAATTAAAGCAATTGACCGAAGTAAAAATTTGCGCTTATTGACTATAACCGCCAAAGGTGTAGTCCAAGAAGCACAAACTAGGCAGGACACTTGGTCAGCATCTTCTGCAGTACTTGGCCGCACCTTGGTTGCTGGGTTATTGCTTGCCGGTGCAGAATTAACCGATCAAGAGGAATTAACCGTCCGCCTTCTTGGCAATGGACCAGTTGGTCCAACAGTAGTTACAGCCAAGGCTGACCTGTCGGTTAAGGGCTACCTGAAAAATCCCCACATTGCACTTCCACCCAAAAAGAATGGTCACATTGACGTAAAGCAGGCAGTAGGCCAAGGTTGGCTTGAAGTGACCAAGGACCTGGGTCTAAAAGAGCCTTACACAGGCCAAGTACCAATTGTGTCAGGTGAAATTGCCGAAGATGTAGCTTATTATTTAACTAAATCTGAACAGATTCCCTCTGCGGTTGGTTTATCAGTCTTTGTTAATCCTAACAATACAATCGGTGAGGCCAGCGGCTTTATGCTCCAGGCTTTGCCGGGCGCTAGTGATAACTTGATTAACAAGACAATTGAGCGTATCAATCGCTTGCCAGAACTGTCTAGTTCCTTTTTAGAGGAAATGCCCCCTGAAGACCTGGCGCCGCGAATTTTAGGAGAAGATTGCAAAATACTGGAAAAAGCCCCAGTTGCCTTTAAGTGTGATTGTTCTAAAGAAAAGTATGGTAAAATCTTAGCTACGATCAAAAAGAATCAGTTATTGGCAATGATCAATGAAGACCATGGTGCTGAACTAACTTGCAGCTTCTGTGGCAATAAATACCACTATAGCGAGGCAGAATTGAAGACGATATTGGAAAGAAGAGAAGACGTGAAATAAAAGTGCTCAAGGTCTGCTTATTTGCTCTACGCAGCAATTATTAGCGTTGACTTCTGGGCAACAGAATTGCAGTACGCTGATAATGTGGTCAAATTAGTAGAGGAGCAGACTAGTCAGTATTGGCATATTGCTTGTAATTTGCTTAATTTACCAGCTTAAAGGGGTGCGGTAAAGACCGATTTTGATTATAATGAAAGAGTTGAATTAATCTAAACCAAAGGAGTTCCCTAATGCTGAACGTGTACATTGTGCGCCATGGACAAACAGATACTAACAAGACTGATGCCATCAATGGGTCAAGAACCAACCTGCCTTTAAACGAAACAGGAATCAAGCAAGTTGAAACTCTGCGTGACAGCTTTGATACAAGCAATATTGATTATGTATATGCCAGCCCACTCTTGCGGGCAAAGCAGACAGCTGAAATTTTGGACCAGGACAGACACCAGATTATCTTAGATGACCGCTTAAAAGAAATGAATTATGGTAATTGGGATGGCAAGTTAATTGAGGAAATTGCAGCCAAGTACCCTCAGGTCTTTGACGAGCTAGGCTACTTTAATGAAAAATATAGTGATTATTCTTCTGGTGAAAGCTATGAACATTTGACTGCGCGACTGATGGATTTTTGGAGTGACCTGGTGCAAAAACATACAAATGCAGCAGTTGTCCTTGTTTTTCATGGCACAGCTTCTCGAGCACTGGTTCAAGGCATTTTGAAAATACCAGCGATTGCCAGTATTGGTGAAGTCCAAAATGCTGCTGTAACTAACATTTTGGTTGATGACCACAGCAAGAAGGCATTTTTGCGCTATTATAATCGCGTTGCACCAGGAAAGTTTATTATTGCAAAATAAACTAGAATCTAGCCCTTTTTGGCCCACAAGGTCCCTTGAGATTTTGCTAATTAGGTGCTGTTTGGTATGATATGAAAGATATGAGAGGATGATTTGGTGGATAATAGCTGGAAAATTCGCGATTTAACCATTCCCAATCGGGTTGTTGTAGCGCCCATGGCAGGCGTGTCTAACGCAGCTTTTCGCATAATTTGCAAAGAATTTGGTGCTGGGCTAGTCGTGTGTGAGATGATTTCCGATCATGGAATTATTTACCGCAATAAAAAAACAATGGCGATGATGAAGGTCGATCCGCGTGAACACCCAATGAGCATCCAGATTTTTGGGGGCTCTGAGGAGACCTTGCTGGAGGCAGCACAGTACATAGATCAGCATACAGCAGCTGACATTATTGACATTAATATGGGTTGCCCGGTACCGAAAATCACTAAGACGGATGCTGGGTCTAAATGGCTGCTTGATGCCAACAAGATTTACCAAATGGTGCATAGGGTAGTGCAAAACGTTTCCAAACCCGTGTCAGTTAAGATGCGTATTGGCTGGGATCGCAAGCATATTTTTGCTGTTGAAAATGCACTTGCAGCTCAAGAGGCTGGTGCTGCAATGATTGCAATGCACGGACGGACGCGTAAGCAAATGTATCAAGGAGAAGCCGACTGGGAAACGCTACATGATGTCGCCCAGGTTCTTGACGTGCCCTTTGTAGCCAATGGTGATATTGCTACGCCTGAGCTGGCAGAAAAGGCATTAAAAGAAATAGGCTGTACTGCTGTTATGGTGGGTCGAGCTGCATTAGGCAACCCATGGATTCTTAAAGATATGGTCCACTACTTGGAAACTGGTGAAAAGCTCGAGCCTCAAGGGGTGCGTGAGCGAGTTGCAACCGCTGAGCATCAACTGCGGGGGTTAGTCGAGCTCAAAGGCGAGAAGATTGCGGTTCCAGAGTTTCGCCAGCAAGCCGCGTATTACCTTAAGGGAATACCTCGTTCAGCACGAACTCGTGCCAAGGTAAATGAGGTCTGGACTGCGCAAGAAGTTTATGACTTGCTTGATAATTTTGTGGAAGACTATGAAAAAAGGCAGGCCCAACGATCTGCTAGAAGTGAAAGAACTATTGGAGGAAAAGTAATTGGCTAAAAGTGAAATGAATGATCAATTGATTGTTCGTCGGCAAAAGTTGCAGGAATTGCGTGAAAATGGTATTGAACCGTTTGGCATGAGAAAGTTTGACCGTCAGGACTTAGCACGCACTTTGAATGAAAAATATCGCGGAGAAGATAAGGATGAGTTAAACGAAAAATTGCCTAAGACTAAGATTGCTGGCAGAATATTGGCAAAAAGAGGCAAGGGCAAGGTTGGTTTTGCTGATCTTTATGACCGTACTGGCAAGGTGCAAATTTATGTCCGCAAGGATATTGTGGGTGAAGAGAACTACCAGATTTTTAAAAAGGCTGACATCGGTGACTTTTTAGGAATTGATGGCGAGGTCATGAAGACCGACACAGGTGAATTAACAATTCGCGCCCAGCACGTCACCTTCTTGTCAAAAGCTTTGCGGCCATTACCCGACAAGTACCACGGCCTCAAGGATGTTGAACACATTTACCGCCAACGTTATCTTGACCTCATTTCTAACCATGAAAGTTACTTGCGTTTTGTCCACCGGACCAAGATCATTCAGGCAATTCGTGACTTCCTAAATGAGAAGGACTTTTTAGAAGTAGAAACGCCAGTCCTGCATAATATTCCTGGTGGTGCTGAAGCTAGACCATTTATTTCCCATCATAATGCCTTAGACATTGATTTATACATGCGTATTGCACTTGAATTGCCCCTTAAGCGCCTGATTGTTGGTGACATGGAGCGGGTTTATGAGATTGGCCGTGTCTTTCGTAATGAGGGCCTAGATACTCACCACAACCCAGAATTTACTGAGCTCGAAACCTATGCCGCATACTGGGACTTCCATGATGTGATGGATGAAGCAGAAGGCATTATCCGGGCCGCTGCCAGCGTCGTAACCGACGATGGCAAGGTAACTTACCAAGGTACAGAAATTGATCTAGGCAAGCCCTTCCGCCGCGTACACATGGTTGATCTTATTAAAGAGAAGACCGGCGTTGACTTCTGGCAACAGATGAGCTTAGAAGAAGCAAAACAAATTGCCCGTGACCATAAGATTCAAGTTGAAAGCTTCTGGGGCGTAGGCCACATCATTAATGCCTTCTTTGAAAAGTATTGTGAAGAAACCATCGTTGACCCAACCTTTGTGTACGGTCACCCGGTAGAAATTTCGCCGCTGGCCAAGAAGAATGCCGATGACCCACGCTTTACTGATCGTTTCGAAATCTACATCATGGGTGAGGAATATGGCAATGCCTTTTCCGAGCTCAATGATCCAGATGACCAACGCGAGCGCTTTGAGGCACAAATGGCTGAGCGTGAAGCCGGCAACGATGAAGCCGACATGATTGACGAGGACTACCTTCGGGCGATGGAATTCGGTATGCCGCCAACGGGAGGCTTAGGTATTGGAATTGATCGTTTAGTCATGCTCTTGACTGACGCTCCAGCAATTCGCGATGTGCTGCTCTTCCCGACGATGCGTCCAGAAAAGATTGAAGACATTGAGCGTGAAGTGCAAGAAGATTTGAAGAAAAAGGATAAAAGTAAATAATAGAAAAAGAAGACGAACTCTGCGTTCGTCTTCTTTTGGTATAAATTAAAATTCCAATCTTTTAACTGTTTTTCATGCATCATTACATAAGACTTATTGTCAGTATTGTTCACAGTAGGCTAGACTATACTTAACCTTGCAGAGTAATGGGAGGCATTGGACATGACGATTGGTGAGTTGCTGAAAAAGCACCAGTTTTGCAGCAGGCGCAGCAAGCTATACAAGCGGTACAATTCTACTTCTTCTGTCAGTCTAGTCTGTGCTTGAGCTCATCGTCGATAAAGGTTACTGACATATTGTGCCAAATAGTCTTGACGAGAGTGAACAGTTCATTCTCATCTTTAATTGTAAACTGCTGGTGGTTGATAAGCATTACCTTATTGCAAGTAAGACTTTTTGATTTTTTTGGCAAAAAGACTTTGCAAAATCAAATTCATTTGCTATAATAATATCTGTCTTGCGGAAGTAGTTCAGTGGTAGAACATCACCTTGCCATGGTGGGGGTCGCGGGTTCGAATCCCGTCTTCCGCTCTATCGAAAAAGCCCACCGCTTATGGTGGGTTTTTTATTGAACGGGAAATAGCTCAGCTTGGTAGAGCGCTACGTTCGGGACGTAGAGGTCGCAGGTTCGAATCCTGTTTTCCCGATAATGAGCACTTTGCCTTTATGCTAACGGCTTGAAACGTTGGCATGAAGGCATTTTTGTTTTTTAAGTTTTCTGAAATTGGTTTAAAACGGGCTGAAAAATTCATGTTATTAACTAGTGACTATAATTAGGCATTAGGCTTATATATAATCTGTTAAGCCGTTAATAATTGTGATGCAAAATACCAGGCTATACTAAAAAAGCTGTACTTTGATAATAAAAGACAGCAATGTACTGGACTTTGTGCATAAAATGCTTGATTAATCGGTTGTGCCTCTCAATCTCGTTCTTCTCACAAGAAGTGTAAGGGTGCGCGAGGTAGACCATCGTCTGCAATACTCCTTCTAACTGGTCTAAATTCACAAATTCAAAACCATTAACCGTGGTAATGGTCTTAAAAAGCACGATGTTGGCCCTTTGGTGAGAGCAGTAAAAAATAAATTATATAAATCTTTGTGTTTTATAATAATATTATATTTATTTTCAAAAATTTTTTATTTTTGATAAAGGATGATATTATCTATATTAGAAAGAAAAATAGAAGCTACTATTGTCAAATTTTCTGATAGTGAAAATGCAATATGGGATCTTTTAGAAAAGGTAAAACATCATAAAGCAGTTGCAATTGCTGGTGATTTTTCAACTGAGCTTCCTATTAAAAGGTACAGAAGAACTTTAGACTTTATGGGAAATAAATATATTTATTCTTCTAGGTTAGAAGACATGATTAGAAAATTATCGATTGCTTATGTATCAATGTATACAAGAATTTCCAATGATCAGCTTATTATTAGTTTTAAAGAAGGTACTTTTAATTATCAGAATGATTTCTACAATAATTTAGAACAACTTATTTTTTCTGCTCCTGATCAATGGGTAGGAGCTAGTGAATACCGAAAGTTACTTATCAGTAATGATTTAAAATAAGCAATTATTATTAGTATTAGGCAAGGAGAAATCATGATTGTTAGATATTATACTAAATGGAAGCTTGCAGCACTTGCAATACTTGGCATAATTGC
Source organism: Lactobacillus sp. XV31L (assembly GCF_059900865.1). NCBI lineage: Bacteria > Bacillati > Bacillota > Bacilli > Lactobacillales > Lactobacillaceae > Lactobacillus > Lactobacillus sp. XV31L. The sequence goes on from NZ_JBWXGC010000006.1 coordinate 87,537, forward strand.
TAGTACACAGAATATTGTGATGGCTTATGTGTTAGAAACCATGACAAATGCATTAGCAGATAGAAATTTGCATGAGCTACCGCACATGTTTTTAGTTGCTCTAATTTTATTCTTAATCGTTTTAGTAGCTGAGTTAGGCTATAATTATTTAAAAAATGATGCTGTTAAGGAAGTCAATACCCTTTTGAGAACCAAAATTCTCGCAGGAATGTTAGAAACGTCTAAAGAAGATAATGCTTCGGCTTTAGGGTTTTTAACCAATGATTTTAAATTGTTAGAAACTAATCGATTTAATGCTGAAATTAATATTGTCTTTTATTTTGTGACGGTGGCGCTTTCACTAATTTATGCAATGTATATTAATATGATTTTGACGGTATTTTTTCTAATAGGTTCTACCCTTCCAATACTAGTTTCAGCTTTATTACAAAAGCCAATACGTAAAGCTTCAAATCATTGGACCAAAGCCAATGGTAGGTATGTCAGTCAAATAAAAAACATCTTAGCAGGAACGGATTCTTTAAAGTTATATCAAAAGCAAGCTAATGCTGTTGATGAAAATTTACCAAAAGTTTCAAGATTAGAACAAGCTCTGTGTAAGATTAATTTGTTGAGTGATAATACTCGTACAGTTATAGGTTTTGTAGGAATTTATGGTACATTTGTCATTCCAGCCTATTTAGGCGGGTTAATGGTATTACACGGGCAAACAACGATGGGTGTCCTGTTTGCAATTGTTCAATTATCAAATTCGTTTGTTAATCCGCTTATGCAAATTTTAGAAGAGCGCAATCACTTATCAACGACTAAAGATATTGTAAAAAAGGTTAATTATTATTTGGATCTGTCAACTACCAAAGAGTTATCAGACAAATATACTTTCAATAAACAAGTAAATTGGCAAAATATCTGTTTGGTAAGGGATAAAAAGCAACTTCTCAGTGGGCTTAATTTAACTATTAATCCTGGAGAAAAGATAGCAGTTATTGGACCTTCTGGCAGCGGCAAGTCTACTTTGTTGTATTTTATGATGTCTAATAAATTTGGAAAAGCATCAAATATCTTGATTGATAATCAAAAAGTCAAGGCTGATCAAATATCTAATCTATTTGCATATTCCAGTCAAGCACCAGTTATTTTTGCTGATACACTTTGGTTTAATTTAACGTTAGGTGAAAAATTACCTGTGAACGAAGTTGAACAAGTTTGTGAGCAATTAGAGTTAAATACCATGGTAGAGGAAAAAGGTTTTAATTATCAATTAGGGGATAATGCCGACAAGCTATCTGGTGGACAGTTAGCGAGAATTGAATTAGCCAGAGCAATTTTATCAAAACGTCCAATTCTGTTACTTGATGAAATCAATGCTTCACTCGATCAAGCGACTTCAGCCGCAATTCATCAGATATTATTGCATTCAAATTTAACCTTCATAGAGGTGATTCATCATTATCAAATTGCTGATTTAGACAAGTATGATCAGGTAATTAATTTAGCAGATTATCAAGATAGGTAAATAATAGATTGGAAAAAGAGATTGACACCATAAATGTATTAGTATTGTGGAGCACAAAAAATAAAGCATCATATCAATTAACATGTTGATTTTGTCTAATTTTAATACCTTTTGCTGTTTCTAAGATTAAATTAGTAGTTTAAAGCAATTTTGAGGATAACCGTAAAATTTGAAAATAAAAGGAATAATTTGTATGGAGCTTAAAATAAAAAACGCTCTTTATGTTCCTGCTAAGATAGTCACTAAATAATGATGATACTTCGAATGAATTGATCCTTTCACGTACAGGAATTAAAATACGCCATGTTGCTAAAAGTTAACAAACATCTGATTTAGCAACAAAAGCAGCATAAGATTTACTGAAAAAAGGTAAATGTTCAGCAGAAAATATTGATTTTATAATTGTGGCGGCTATGTCAGCAGACAACTAATGATGCAAGTGCAGGTTTTGTCTATGCCTTGACGATTGCAGGTAAATTGATAACTATCTATCGATACGGCATTGTTATTGGAGCGGAGGTTTTGTTTGGTGATGGTGCAGGAGGAGTTTTGGTTGAAAGCAGTCACAAGCAGAGTTTAGTCGCTGAAGATTTAACGATGCACGCCTTTAGGCAAATACATGCATCCCTATTATTCGATTCTGGAGCTTCAATGAAGGAAATTCAGAAAAGTTTAGGGCATTTATCTTTTCCCGATAAAGGCATTTTTGTTTGGATTTAATAATAATTTGGATACAAAACTCGCACTAGCGAGTTTTTTTCTTTATAAAATTCACGAAAAAGAGGAAAATTAGCATCACATGGTGGACTTTGCTATAATGATTGCAATGTTTTTACGTGAGCAAAAAATAAGTACATAATAATTTACATTTCGATGAAAAAGTTTATAGTCGAAACACGTCATTTTTAAAGGTGGTGCAATGATGAAAAAATCTTATACAAACAGTGCAAACCAAGTTTTGGAAATTGCGCGCGAGCAGGCACAGGCCTTTCACCATCGATTGATTGGGACAGAGCATGTGCTGCTGGCTATGGTAATCGAATCAGACGGTGAAGCGGGTAAAGACTTGCGTGCTTGGGGTGCAACGCCAACAGCAATTCGCGAAGAAATTGAACGCTATACCGGTTATGGGTCTGCAGGCAAGACTACATATATGGAGATGTCGCCGCGCTTGAGCATGGTGCTGGCCTATGCTGGAACTTTGGCCGAACGCGAGGGCTCAGCCAAGATTAGAACTTGCCATATCCTGCTTGGCCTTATTCTCAATGAAAAAGTGCTATCCTCAGTTATCTTGCGCAACTTGAGCATTGATCTTGAGGGACTGCGCAATGATGTTCTTCATAGCCTTGGCGAAGAAGAAGACGTGAGTGGCAGCAGTCAAGCAGATGACAGTGGTTGGTCCAATTTTAATGGCCCTGACTATGATACGCCTAATGCGCAAAGCTCAACCCCAACACTTGACCAGGTTTCAGTTAACTTGAATGAACGTGCCAAGAATGGGCAGATTGATCCAGTAATTGGACGTGATCGAGAAGTGGCGCGCGTAATTGAGATACTTTCACGGCGCAATAAAAACAATCCCGTTCTTATTGGTGAACCTGGCGTTGGGAAGACGGCTGTGGCTGAAGCAATAGCAACAGCAATCATTAACAAAAACGTGCCTCACGACCTCCAAGACAAGCAGGTAGTATCGCTTGATCTAGGCGGTTTAGTAGCTGGAACCAAGTATCGTGGTGAATTTGAAGATCGCATGAAAAAGATTATCAAAGAAATCACGGCAGATGGCAGCATTATTCTCTTTGTTGATGAGATGCACACGCTGATTGGTGCAGGGGGCGCTGAAGGCTCAATTGATGCAGCCAATATCTTGAAGCCTTCACTGGCTAGAGGCGATATTCAAATGATTGGCGCTACAACCTTTGATGAATATCAAAAATACGTAGAAAAAGACCAGGCCTTGGCCCGGCGCTTTCAGATTGTACGTTTAGAAGAACCATCGCGCACTGAGTCGCTGGCAATTCTGAACGGCTTGAAGCCCAAATATGAAAAGTTTCACCATGTTAGAATCATGGATACTGCACTTGAAAATGCAGTTGATTTATCTAGCCGCTACATTTCTAACCGCTACCTGCCAGACAAGGCTATCGACTTGGTTGATGAGGCCAGTGCGGCTGTTAAGGTTAAGTTTGGCAAAGGGTCTAACAACCAATTGCTGCAGATTAACGAGCAGATTAAAAATGTAATTAACCAAAAAAATCAAGCTGCTGTTAACCAAAACTTTGTTAAAGCAGCACAGCTGCAAGACCGGCAAAATAGTTTGCAGATTAGACAAGATAAGCTGACTGACCGCCTGGAAAAGTCAGTTACCCATAAGGCTATCGTCCAGCCGGAAGATATTGCCAAAGTGGTTTCCAACTGGACTGGCGTGCCAGTTACGCAGATGAATCGTGATGAAACTAAGCAGTTAGCCAACCTTGAAGGCGACCTGCATAAGCGGATTATTGGTCAAGACAAGGCTGTTTCAGCAGTTAGTCGTGCAGTACGACGTAGCCGCAGCGGCATCAAGGATGAAAATCGTCCAATTGGGTCCTTCTTGTTTTTAGGACCAACTGGTGTTGGTAAGACTGAACTGGCCAAGGCAATTGCAGCGGCAATTTTTGGCTCAGAAAATAATTTAATCAGAATCGATATGTCAGAGTACATGGATCAAATTGCCAGCAGCAAGCTGATCGGTTCGGCACCTGGATATGTGGGCTATGATGAAGGTGGCCAACTTTCTGAGCAAGTTAGGCGCCACCCATATTCAGTGGTTTTGCTGGATGAAGTTGAAAAGGCTCACCCCGACGTCTTTAATCTGCTGCTTCAGGTGCTGGATGATGGCTTTTTAACTGACTCTAAGGGACGCAAGGTTGACTTCAAGAACACGATTATTATTATGACTTCTAATTTAGGGTCACGGTCTCTGTTTGACACTAAAGCAGTTGGCTTTGCAGCAGACCATACTAGTCAAGCCAAAATGCGGCATGACCGAGTTCAACAAGCCTTAAAGCAGTTCTTCCGGCCAGAATTTCTCAACCGGATTGATGAAGCAATTATCTTTGACGAGCTTGACCAAAAGCAGCTGCGTCAAGTTGTGACTTTGCTGACCCATAAGCTGATTGACCGCTTGCACAAGCAAGAAATCAGTTTAAAGATATCGCCAGCAGCGCTAGACAAGGTTGCCCAAGATGGTTATGATCCAGAAATGGGAGCACGGCAGTTGCGCCGGGCTATTCAAACGGACATTGAAGACGAGATCGCCGCAATGCTTATCAAAGGCGACCTAAGAGCAGGCGACTTGTTGAAAATTGGCTGTAGCCACAATAAGTTGAAGTTTGAGATTGTGCATGCGCAGTCTGGCAAACTTGTTGGGGCAAGGTAAGGTCGTTGACATTAAAAAGTTTTTTTGTTATGCTTATGCGTGACTAAAAAGCTGATTTTCAGGATTTTGCTGATATATTGTCCAGCAAAATAATAAGGACAAAAACGACAATGGTTGTTTTTGTCTTTTTTATGCCTAAAATCAATCCTTTTTAAAATTGTAACCAAAATGTAATATTAGCTTTCTCTGACAGAAAGGATGTTTTCTCCTTGTTAAACGGACACGTAGTGAATTTTGGCAAGCATCGTACAAGACGTAGTTTTTCCCGCATTAAAGAAGTGCTTAAACTACCTAACTTGACCGATGTCCAGACCGAATCATATCAATGGTTTTTGGATGAAGGTATTAAAGAAGTTTTTGACGACATAATGCCCATTAGTGACTTTTCAGGTAAGCTTTCTCTGGAATATATCGGCTATAAGCTGCAGAAACCAAAGTATACTGTAGATGAAGCGCGAGACCACGATGCAACTTATTCTGCACCGATGAATGTCACCTTAAAGTTGACCAACCAAAAAACCGGTGAAATTAAGACCCAAGATGTTTTCTTTGGTGACTTGCCCCTAATGACTGAATCAGGTTCATTCATTATTAATGGTGCTGAAAGAGTTATCGTTTCCCAATTAGTTAGATCCCCAAGTGTCTATTATTCTGGTGACTACGATAAAAATGGTCGGCAGATTTTTGGCACGACGGTTATTCCCAACCGCGGAGCTTGGCTTGAATACGAAACAGATGCCAAGAACGTATCATATGTCCGCGTTGACCGCACGCGTAAACTGCCCCTAACGGTTTTGATTAGGGCGCTTGGAATCGGCTCTGAAGATGAGATTATGGACATTTTTGGACAAAGTGATACTTTACAATTCACTTTGGAAAAGGATGTACACAAGAATCCGGCAGATTCACGCGTTGCTGAAGCGCTAAAGGATGTATACGAACGTTTGCGTCCAGGTGAACCAAAGACGACTGATTCGTCACGGTCACTTCTTTATGCACGCTTTTTTGACCCACGTCGCTATGACTTGGCTTCGGTTGGTCGTTACAAGGTTAATAAGAAGCTCTCGCTTAAAAACCGCTTATACGGACAGACTTTAGCAGAAACGCTAGCCGATCCTGATACAGGTGAAATCGTTGCTAAAAAGGGCACGATTGTTACCCATGAATTAATGGAAACTCTGGAAAAGTACCTTGACCGGGACGACTTCAAGATGGTTACCTACCAACCTTCAAAAGAAGGCGTAATGCAAGACCCAATCAACGTTCAAGAGATTAAAGTTTACTCTAAGGTTAATCCAGAGCGTGTGGTCAAGTTGATTTCTAATGGTCACATTGACAAGGGGGTCAAGTACTTGACGCCAGCCGATGTTTTGGCTTCGATAAACTACTTCTTGTTGTTGCAGGATGACATTGGCAATACAGATGATATCGACCACTTGGGCAACCGCCGCATTCGGCGGGTAGGCGAATTGCTCCAAAACCAGTTTAGAATTGGTTTAGCTAGAATGGAGCGTGTTGTACGGGAAAGAATGTCCATTCAAGACCCGTCAACTGTTACGCCACAGCAATTAATCAATATTCGTCCGATTGTTGCCAGCATCAAAGAATTCTTTGGTTCTTCGCAACTGTCTCAATTTATGGATCAACACAACCCCTTGGGCGAGTTGACGCATAAACGGCGGATGTCTGCTTTGGGGCCTGGTGGGTTGACCCGTGACCGGGCCGGCTATGAAGTCCGGGATGTGCACTATACGCAATACGGTCGTTTGTGCCCAATTGAAACGCCAGAAGGCCCGAACATCGGGCTAATCAACTCCCTGGCTACTTATGCGGTAATTAACAAGTATGGTTTTATTGAAACACCATACCGACGCGTTTCCTGGAAGACGCACAAGGTTACTGACCGCATTGACTACTTGACTGCTGATGTTGAAGATAATTACACAATTGCTGGTGCCAACACCCGCTTGAATCCAGACGGCTCATTTAAAGACGACTTGATTTTAGCGCGGCAAAAAGAAGACAACGTCGAAGTCACTTCTGATAAGATTGACTACATGGATGTTATTCCTAAGCAAGTTGTTTCCGTAGCTTCAGCATGTATTCCTTTCTTGGAAAACGATGACTCTAACCGGGCATTGATGGGTGCCAATCAACAGCGTCAGGCTGCTCCACTGATCAATCCACATAGTGCACTTGTTGGTACTGGTATGGAATACCGGGCTGCGCATGATTCAGGTGCAGCAGTCTTAGCTAAGGCTGCAGGAACGGTTGAATACGTTGACGCCAATACAATCCGGATTAGACGCGAAGATGGCACACTGGACAAGTACACGCTTGAAAAGTACCGTCGTTCTAACAACTCCAAGTCCTACAACCAAACTCCTAACGTGAGATTGGGTGATCAGGTTGATGAAGGCGAAGTCATTGGCAATGGTCCAACAATGGACCATGGCGAACTAGCCTTGGGCCAAAACCCAGTTATCGCCTTTATGACTTGGAACATGTACAACTATGAAGATGCTATCATGCTTTCAGAGCGTCTGGTTAAAGATGATGTTTATACGTCTATTAGTATTGAAGACTATGAATCAGAGGCCCGCGATACTAAACTTGGTCCTGAAGAAATTACACGTGAATTGCCTAATGTAGGTGAAGATGCATTGAAGGACCTTGACGGCCAAGGAGTTGTTCGCATTGGTGCTGAAGTACATGACGGCGACATTTTAGTTGGTAAGGTTACGCCTAAGGGAGTGACTGAACTATCAGCAGAAGAGAGACTGCTGCACGCGATTTTTGGTGAAAAAGCCCGTGAAGTTCGTGACACCTCTTTGCGCGTACCCCACGGTGGCGGCGGTATTGTCCGTGATGTCAAAGTCTATACCCGTGAAAACGGAGATGAGCTTTCTCCTGGCGTAAACACGTTAGTTCGAGTTTATATTGCCCAAAAGAGAAAGATTCAAGTTGGCGACAAGATGTCTGGTCGTCACGGTAACAAGGGTACGGTTGCAGCCGTGGTTCCAGAAGAGGACATGCCTTACTTGCCAGATGGTACACCAGTTGATATTTGTTTAAACCCAATGGGTGTTCCATCACGTATGAACATTGGCCAGCTGCTTGAATTGCACCTGGGCCGTGCTGCTAATAGTCTTGGTATTCATGTGGCTACTCCAGTATTTGATGGTGCAAGCGAAGATGATGTTTGGGACACTGTCCACAAGTCTGGTATTGACAAGGATGGTAAAACTGTTCTTTACGATGGTCGTACAGGTGAACCATTCCATAACCGTGTTTCCGTTGGTATCATGCACTACTTGAAGCTAACCCACATGGTTGACGATAAGATCCATGCGCGTTCAATTGGGCCTTACTCATTGGTTACGCAGCAGCCTCTTGGTGGTAAGGCACAATTTGGGGGCCAGCGTTTCGGTGAAATGGAAGTTTGGGCCCTGGAAGCTTATGGTGCTGCATACACGCTTCAAGAAATTCTGACCTACAAGTCAGATGATGTTGTTGGCCGGGTGAAGGCATACGAAGCAATCGTCAAGGGTGAAAGAATTCCAATGCCAGGTGTTCCCGAATCATTCCGGGTCTTAGTTAAAGAACTGCAATCTCTAGGACTAGACATTCGAGTTCTTGACATGGATCACAAGGAAATTGAGTTGCGCGACATGGATGATGACTCTAATGAGCATTTGAACATCGACACTCTATCCAAGATGGCTGAAGAGCAACAAAAGAAGAAGTTGGCCGAAGAAACCGCAAAATCTGAAGATGGTGAAGCAGAAGAACCGGCAGAAGCTGAAACTCCTGTAGATGAGTCTGATGATGAAAACAAGATTTCTAATAAGTAGGAGGTTAAACTTTTGATCGACGTAAATAAATTTGAAAGTATGCAGATTGGCCTTGCATCACCGAACAAGATCCGGAGTTGGTCATATGGCGAAGTTAAGAAGCCAGAAACAATTAACTACCGTACCCTTAAGCCAGAAAAAGATGGTTTATTCGATGAACGAATCTTTGGTCCAACCAAGGACTGGTCTTGTGCCTGTGGCAAGTACAAGGGCGTAAGATATCGTGGCATAGTGTGTGACCGGTGCGGGGTTGAAGTTACTTCTTCTAAAGTTAGAAGAGAACGTATGGGCCACATTGAATTAGCTGCGCCTGTTACTCATATTTGGTACTTTAAAGGAATCCCATCGCGGATGGGTCTGATTCTTGATATGTCACCTAGATTGCTAGAAGAAGTTATTTACTTTGCGGCTTACATTGTGATTGACCCAGGTGATACTGATCTTGAGTTCAAGCAATTGATGACTGAGGCTGAATACCGTGAGCAAAAGGGCAAGTATGGCAACCGCTTCATCGCTAAGATGGGTGCCGAAGCAATTCGGGACTTGTTGCGCAAGGTTGACTTAGGCAAAGAAGTTACTGACTTGCGTAAAGAGCTGGAGACGGCAACAGGACAAAAGCGGACGCGAGCAATCAGACGACTAGATATTCTTGATGCTTTCAATAATTCGGGCAATAAGCCTGAATGGATGGTAGTTGATGCTGTACCAGTTATTCCGCCAGACTTGCGGCCAATGGTACAACTAGAAGGTGGCCGCTTTGCGACTTCTGACTTAAACGACTTGTATCGTCGGGTTATTAACCGTAACAATCGCTTGAAGCGTCTGCTTGACCTTAATGCACCAAATATTATCGTCCAAAACGAAAAGCGGATGCTGCAAGAAGCAGTTGATGCCTTGATCGACAATGGCCGGCGTGGCCGTTCTGTTGTAGGACCGGGCAACCGTCCGCTCAAGTCCCTGTCACACATGCTCAAGGGTAAGCAAGGACGTTTCCGTCAAAACTTGCTGGGTAAGCGTGTTGACTACTCTGGTCGTTCAGTTATTGATGTTTCACCAAAATTGAAGTTCTATCAGTGTGGTGTTCCGCGTCCAATGGCACTTGAACTGTTCAAGCCCTTTGTAATGCACGAATTAGTTAAGCGCAAGCTGGCATCAAATATCAAGAGTGCCAAGCGCAAGATTGACCGTGAAGATGATGATGTCTGGGATGTACTAGAAAATGTCATCAAGGAAAGAACTGTCTTATTGAACCGCGCACCAACATTGCACCGGTTAAGTATTCAGGCTTTTGAACCAGTACTCGTTCCTGGTAAGTCGATTCGTTTACACCCACTAGCTTGTGAGGCCTACAATGCCGACTTCGATGGTGACCAGATGGCCATCCATGTTCCACTATCAGATGAAGCAGTTGCAGAATCACGTTTGCTGATGCTTGCGGCCCACCATATCTTGGCTCCTAAAGATGGTAAGCCAATCGTTACGCCATCACAGGATATTGTTTTGGGCAACTACTGGTTAACTCAAGCTGAAAAAGGTCGTGAAGGCGAAGGGATGATTTTCAATTCGCCTGATGAAGCAACTGTTGCATATAACAATGGCGACATTCACTACCACTCAATCATTGGTATTGCTGCTGATTCAATGCCGCAAAAGGCATGGCCTAAAGGTTATGAACATGGTATTTTTATTACCACATACGGTCGCGTAATCTTCAACCAGATCTTCCCAGAAAATTACTACTATATTAATGAGCCAACGGAAGAGAATTTGAATAATCCGCTTGCAGCTAAGTACTTCTTAGAAGCAGGGGAAGACATCCATGAAAAGATTGATGATGTGGCCGGTGAACTGGTTTCCACGCCATTCAAGAAGTCTTTCTTGTCTGATTCAATTGCCACGATTTATAAGTACTACAAGGTTCAAAGGACGTCAGAATACCTTGATGACTTGAAGACTTTGGGCTACACCAGCTCTACTACTTCAGGCATCACCATTGGTATGACCGATGTTCCTGAAATCGATGACAAGGACGAAAAGGTAGCCAAGGCCCACAAGCAAGTTGATGTTGTTTCTAAGCAATTTAGACGGGGTCTGATTACTGAGCAAGAACGACACGATCGTGTTATTAGTATCTGGAACGAGTGTAAGGACCAGGTACAGGATGAGATTGCGCAGATTTATGATCCACGTAATCCAATCACCATCATGGCTGACTCTGGAGCCCGGGGTAACATTTCAAACTTTACGCAATTGGCCGGGATGCGTGGTCTGATGGCTACGCCAAACGGTGGTTTGTTTGAAATTCCTGTTACCTCTAACTTCAAAGAGGGCTTGTCTGTTCTTGAATTGTTCATGTCCACTCACGGTGCTCGTAAGGGAATGACTGATACGGCGCTAAAGACTGCTCAATCTGGTTACTTAACTAGACGGCTAGTTGATGTTGCTCAAGACGTGATCATTCGTGAAGATGACTGTGGCACTGATCGCGGAATCAATGTGCATGCAATCATGGAAGGCGATGAACTGATTGAACCGCTTTACGATCGTCTGCTAGGCCGTTTTACGGCTGAAACTGTCAAGGACCCACAGTCTGGTGAAGCAATTGTAGGTCCTAACGAGTTGATTGATGAAAATCTGACGCGGAAGATTTGCGACGCAGGCGTTACAGATGTTAAGATACGATCAATTTTGACTTGTGATACGTCTCATGGTATTTGTCGCAAGTGTTATGGTATGAACTTGGCAACTGGTGAAGAGGTCGAAGTGGGTGAAGCAGTTGGTACTGTTGCTGCCCAGTCAATCGGTGAACCAGGTACGCAGCTTACCTTGCGGACCTTCCACAACGGTGGTGTGGCCGGCGCTGAAGATATTACTCAGGGTCTTCCTCGTGTGCAGGAGCTGTTTGAAGCACGTAATCCTAAAGGTCGTGCAATCATCTCTGAAGTTGATGGGACAATTGATTCAATTCAGGAGAACCCAGCTGAGCATACACGTGAAATTACCGTTAAGGGCAAGATTGATACTAGAAGCTACAGCATTCCTTATACTGCCTCAGTAGCTGTTGCTGAAGGCGATGAAGTTCGCCGCGGCGACAAGTTGACTTTAGGGTCAGTTGATCCGAAGGAATTGATTCAAGTTACCGACACCTTAACGACAGAAGAATACATCTTGGTTGAAGTTCAAAAGGCATACCGGATGCAAGGTGTGGACATTTCTGACAAGCACGTCGAGGTTTTAACTAGACAAATGCTGCAAAAAGTTCGTATCCTTGATCCAGGCGAGACTACTTTGCTTCCAGGTGAGGTAATGGATATCGACCAATTCAAGGATCGCAACAAGTCCGTGATTATTTCTGGAGGCATCCCGGCTACGGCCCAAAGTGTCATTCTGGGAATCACCAAGGCCGCCCTTGAGACGAACAGCTTCTTATCTGCTGCTTCCTTCCAAGAAACGACTCGGGTTCTGACTGATGCTTCGATTAGAGGCAAGAATGATCCACTACTTGGTCTGAAGGAAAATGTCATTATTGGCAAGATTATTCCAGCTGGTACCGGTCTCCCCGTTTACCGCAACATGGAACCTGAATCCGATGTTAAAAAGCCAAAGTCTGTATATTCAATCGCTGATATTGAAAAGAAGATGAAAGAGGCTGATGAAACAAAGGAACCACAAAGCTAGGCAACGTTGTTGCAAGTAAAAAGGCTTTTCTACTATTAGAGTAGAAAGGCCTTTTTTGTTTTCAAAGCAGTAAGACAGTCAATCCCAAAAAGAGGTAGGGAACAAAGGCCACCTGGGCTGAAGTGTTTGCTCTTTCCAGTAAGAAGTGGACGATGAAAAATAGGCAAGCAAGCAGGAAAACTAGATTAGCAAAATGCGGATTAAAGTAAACGACAAGAATCAAATAGATAATCAGATCGCCACTGCCCAATTTACCGCAACAGACATAGTAAATTAAAAGCAGCAGTATGGGAACTAGCTCAATGAAGTCAAAAATTTGGAAATGGAGAACCTTGTTAATCTGACCAAGTGCAAGTATGATTGTGGGCAGCAATAAAGCAAGGTCGAATTCCTGCTGTTCACAGTCAGAAAGGGCAGTTAACAACAAACTGAAAAGCAAAAGTGCAAGTGCAAGTCCCTGGATGCGGCTGAAGTCAACGCCAAAATATGCTGCCCCACCTATGACTTCAGTAACTAATAAGTTAGCAGGAATAGGACTATGGCAGTAGCGGCAGTGCCCTTTAAGCCAAAAGTAAGAAATAATCGGCAATTCATCTAGCAGGCTAAGCTCATTATGGCATGCAGCACAACGAGAACGCGCGAAAATGAAGTCTTCTTTGCCCATCCGTTCGACGACTACAGCTGCATGCGAAGCCAGGCATGCGCCAAGCACAAAGTTAGTTAAGCAATAAATTTTCTCCATCGTTACCACCTCACTTAGTAAGTATGCTGAAAACTAGTTTTTTATCTTTTTATTAAATAGAGATTGATTTTTTCCTAGAAGCGCGTACAATAGTCTTTGTGCATTTTGAAGTATATTTCAGGAGTAAAAAAGAAACTCCTGGATGTGTGAACAAAAATGATTTTAGGAGGAAAAATTTAATGCCAACCATTAACCAATTGGTAAGAAAAGGTCGTCACACCAAGACGACTAAATCAAAATCGCCAGCTTTAAGCTACGGTTACAATAGTATGAAGAAGGAATTGGTCAACAATCCTGCTCCTCAAATGCGTGGGGTTGCAACTCGTGTGGGTACAATGACGCCAAAGAAGCCAAACTCAGCATTGCGTAAGTATGCCCGTGTTCGCCTTTCTAACTTAATCGAAGTTACTGCCTACATTCCAGGTGAAGGCCACAACTTGCAAGAGCACTCGGTTGTTCTAATCCGTGGTGGTCGTGTAAAGGACCTTCCTGGTGTGCGTTACCACATCATCCGTGGTGCCCTTGATACTGCTGGTGTCGATGGCAGAAAGCAGAGCCGTTCTAAGTACGGTGCCAAGAAAGATTAAGGAGGAGTTAAATAATGCCTAGAAAAGGACATGTAACTAAAAGAGATATTTTAGCAGATCCAGTGTACGACTCAAAGCTCGTAACCAAGTTGATCAACCACTTGATGCTGGACGGTAAGAGAGCTAAGGCATCCTCAATCCTTTATGATGCTTTCACCATCGTTAAAGACAAGACTGGCAAGGAACCACTTGAAGTCTTTGAAGAAGCTATGAACAACATCATGCCAGTTTTGGAAGTTAGAGCACGCCGTATTGGTGGTTCTAACTACCAGATCCCAGTTGAAGTTCGTCCTGAAAGAAGAACAACTTTGGGCTTGAGATGGCTTGTTTCATATGCACGTCTGCGTAATGAACATACAATGGATGAACGCTTGGCCAATGAAATCATTGATGCTTCTAACAATACTGGTTCAGCTGTTAAGAAGCGGGAAGATGTTCACCGGATGGCTGAAGCCAACCGTGCATTTGCCCACTATCGTTTCTAATTTTTAAGGAGAGAAAAATTTATGGCTAATAAGCGTGAATTTCCATTAGAAAAAACACGTAATATTGGTATCATGGCCCACATTGATGCGGGTAAGACAACCACTACAGAGCGTATTCTTTACTATACTGGCAAAATCCACAAGATTGGTGAAACCCACGAGGGTGACTCCCAGATGGACTGGATGGACGAAGAAAAAGAACGTGGTATTACCATTACTTCAGCCGCAACGACTGCGCAGTGGAAAGACTACCGGATCAACATCATTGACACTCCCGGACACGTTGACTTCACAATCGAAGTTGAACGGTCCTTGCGTGTGCTTGATGGTGCGGTGACTGTTCTTGATGCTCAAGCCGGCGTTGAACCTCAAACTGAAAATGTTTGGCGTCAAGCTGAAACTTACGGTGTTCCACGAATTGTTTTCGTTAACAAGATGGATAAAATTGGTGCTGACTTCGACAACTCTGTCACGTCCCTGCACGAGCGTTTAAACGCCAATGCTTTGGCCGTTCAAATGCCAATTGGTTCTGCCGAGACCTTTGAAGGGGTAATCGACCTAATTGACATGGTAGCGGACGTTTATGACGAAGACAAGCTTGGTTCAAACTGGGACACTATTCCCGTTCCTGATGAATACAAGGAAGAAGCTGAAAAGCGGCGCAATGAGTTAGTTGAACAAGTTGCTGATGTCGATGATGACATCATGGAAAAGTACTTGGGCGGCGAAGAAATTTCCGTTGAAGAGCTGAAAGCAGCTATCCGTAAAGCTACTTTGGACTTGAAGATCTTCCCAGTATTTGCTGGGTCAGCCTTCAAGAACAAGGGTGTGCAAATGATGCTTGATGGTGTTGTTGACTACTTGCCATCTCCAGTAGACGTTAAGCCTTATATCGCTCATGATCCTAAGACAGGTGAAGAAAGTGAATTAATGGCTGGCGACGACAAGCCGTTTGCCGCACTTGCATTTAAGATTGCTACCGACCCATTCGTTGGCCGTTTGACTTATATCCGGGTTTACACTGGATCACTTGAATCCGGTTCATACGTACTGAATGCTTCTAAGAATAACCGTGAACGTGTTGGTCGTTTGCTGCAAATGCACGCCAACTCAAGAAGCGAAATTTCTGAAGTCTTCTCAGGTGATATTGCTGGTGCAATTGGTTTAAAGAATACTACTACAGGTGATTCATTAACCGACCCAGATCATCCATTGATCTTGGAAAGTTTGGAAGTGCCAGATCCAGTTATCCAGGTCTCAATTGAACCTGAATCTAAGGCTGACCGTGATAAGCTTGATGTTGCTTTGCAAAAGCTGACAGAAGAAGACCCGACCTTCAGGGCTGAAACCAATGCTGAAACTGGTCAAACCTTGATTTCCGGAATGGGTGAACTCCACTTGCAAATCATGGTTGAACGGATGAAGCGTGAGTTCCACGTTGAAGCCAAGATCGGTCAACCACAAGTTGCCTACCGGGAAACCTTTACTAAACCAACTAAGGCACAAGGTAAGTTTGTGCGTCAATCTGGTGGTAAGGGTCAATACGGTGACGTTTGGATTGAATTTACACCTAACGAACGTGGTAAGGGCTATGAATTTGAAGATGCCATTGTCGGAGGGGTAGTCCCGCGTGAATTTATTCCATCCGTTGATGCAGGTTTGCAAGAATCAATGAAGAATGGCATCCTCGCCGGTTACCCACTCATTGACGTTAAGGCTAAACTCTACGATGGTAGTTACCACGAAGTTGACTCTTCTGAAGCTGCCTTCAAGGTTGCTGCATCGCTAGCCTTGAGAAATGCTGCATCAAAAGCTGGTGCTGTAATCCTTGAGCCAATCATGAAAGTGCAAGTAATTACGCCAGAAGATTACTTGGGTGATGTTATGGGTTCCATTACTGCTCGTCGTGGTACGATGGACAACATGGAAGACCGTGCAGGTGCTAAAGTCTTGAACTCAATGGTTCCACTTGCTGAAATGTTTGGCTACGCAACTACTTTGCGGTCATCGACTCAAGGTCGTGGTACCTTCACTATGGTATTTGACCATTATGCAGTTACTCCTAAGTCAATTCAGGAAGAAATCATTAAGTCACGTGGCGGTCACGCTGAATAAGATTATTATCAGATAAAAACTGAATATAAATAGTAAATCGAGACATTGGTAGAGCCAATGCCTCTTTTTGTGTACCAAAAAGCAGTTGGAAATAGCTGTGATTTTCTATTAGTAAAGACTGTTCATCACGGGAAGCTTAAATATGTAAAAAAGATTAATAAAAGCCCCTAAAACCCTTGATATTTCAGCTTAGAGAAGGTATACTAGTTTTTGTGCTTTTAGGGCATACTCTGTCCTTATGCGCATATTTGTTGTAAAGCGTTGATGCAAAAGGTTGCGGCACACCAGGATGCATTGCCACAGTGGTGGAGCTGGGAATTTTTGCGGAAGCTAGTCATCTTTTAAAGAAGACGTTAAGGAGGTAATTTAATGGCAAGTCAATCAATTCGTATCAGACTTAAGTCATACGAACATGGTATTCTCGATGAATCAGCTGCAAAGATTGTAGCTACTGCGCAGAGAACGGGTGCTGAAATTTCAGGTCCAGTTCCCTTGCCAACAGAAAGGGTTTTGTTCACTGTTTTGCGTTCTCCACACAAGAACAAGGATTCTCGTGAACAATTTGAAATACGGACGCACAAGCGCTTGATCGACATTTTAAATCCAACACCTAAGACTGTTGATTCGCTAATGAAGCTTGATCTACCAAGCGGCGTTGACATCGAAATTAAGTTATAATTTTAAAAAAAGAAAGAGGTGTGATCATGACCAAAGGAATCTTAGGAAGAAAAGTCGGTATGACTCAAGTCTTCACCAAAGATGGTATCCTTGTACCCGTAACTGTTGTTGAAGCAGCTCCTAACGTTGTTATGCAAGTTAAGACTGTTGAATCAGACGGCTACGAAGCAATTCAAGTTGGGTACCAGGATAAGCGTGAAGTTTTGAGCAACAAACCAGAAAAAGGTCATGCTGCAAAAGCAAAGACTTCGCCTAAGCGCTTCATACGTGAAATCCGCGGAGTTGAGCTTAAGGACTACGAAGTCGGCTCAGAAATAACTGTGGACACATTTAAGGAAGGTGACGTTGTTGACGTTACTGGAATTACAAGAGGTCATGGATACCAAGGTAACATTAAGCGTTGGGGCCAATCACGGGGACCAGAAACTCACGGTTCAAGATACCACAGAATTCCTGGTTCAATGGGTTCCATCATTAACCGTGTGCCAAAGGGCAAGAGATTGCCAGGACACATGGGTACTAAGAAAGTTACCATTGAAAATTTAGTAATTGAAAAAGTTGTAGCTGACAAGAATGTATTGCTGATCAAAGGCAATGTTCCAGGTGCTAAGAACTCATTGATTACTGTTAGATCTGCTGTTAAGAATAACGATTAGGAAGGAGGACTAGAATGGCTAATTTAAAGGTTATCGATCAAAAGGGTAAAGCTGCTGGCGAAGTTACTTTAAAAGATGATGTGTTTGGGATTGAACCAAACGAAAGCGTTGTTTTTGACGCAATTATCAGACAAAGAGCTGGTAAGCGGCAAGGCACCTCAAAGGTTAAGAATAGATCTGCTGTTCGCGGCGGTGGTAAGAAACCATGGAAGCAAAAGGGTACTGGACGTGCTCGTCAAGGTTCCATCAGATCACCACAATGGCGCGGCGGTGGTGTAGTCTTCGGACCAACCCCACGTTCTTACGCATATTCAATGCCAAGGAAGCAACGTCGCCTGGCTATCAAGTCAGCTCTTTCACAAAAGTTGCTTGACCAAGATTTAATTGTTGTGGACAACTTGACAATGTCAGCTCCTAAGACAAAGGAATTCAAAGCAATTCTGGATGGTTTGAAAGTTGAAGGCAAGGTATTGGTTGTTGCAGAGGACAAGAATGTCCACTTATCTGCCAAGAACTTACCCAAGGTCAAGGTAATTGCAATCAACGGCTTAAATGTTGAAGATGTTGTCAATTGCGACAAGTTAATCTTAACTAAGAATGCTGTTGAAGAAATTGAAAAGAATGTTGAGGGGGCTTCACAAAAATGAGTGCACACGATATCATTTTAAGACCTGTCATTACTGAAAAGTCAACGAACTTAATGGATGATAAGAAGTACACTTTCAACGTGCTTTTAACTGCAACCAAGACGCAAGTTCGCGATGCTGTTGAAGAAATCTTTGATGTCAAAGTTAAGAAAGTTAACATCATGAATGTTCGGGGCAAGGACAAGCGAGTTGGTCGTTACACTGGTAAGACTGCCCGCAGCCGCAAGGCAATCGTTACTCTGACAAATGATTCAAACTACATCAAGATTTTTAAAGACGAAAATAACGAAGAAAGTAAGTAATAGGAGGTCAGTCAATTGGCTATTAAAATTTATAAGCCAACCACAAATGGTCGCCGTAATATGACTTCTTCCGACTTTGCTGAGATTACTAAGAGCAAGCCTGAACGTACCTTGCTTGAATCGCAATCACACACTGCAGGTCGTAATTCATATGGTCATATTACTAGTAGACACCGTGGCGGAGGTCACAAGCAAAAATACCGTATTATCGATTTTAAACGTAATAAGGACAACGCTAAGGCAGTTGTCAAGGCAATCGAGTACGATCCAAATAGAACTGCTAACATTGCGCTTCTTCACTACACTGATGGTATTAAGGCCTACATTTTAGCTCCTAAGGGTCTAAAAGTTGGCGATATTGTTGAGTCTGGTCCTAATTCTGATATTAAGCCAGGTAATGCTTTACCACTTAAGGACATTCCTACTGGTACTACAATTCACAACATTGAATTGAGACCAGGCAAGGGTGGCCAACTGGTAAGAAGTGCCGGAACTGGTGCCCAAGTATTAGGCAATGATGGCAAGTACACCTTAGTTAGACTGCAAAGTGGCGAAGTTCGCAAGATCTTGTCTGTTTGCCGGGCAACTATTGGTGTCGTTGGCAACGAGCAGCACTCACTTATCCAATTGGGTAAGGCAGGTCGCAGCCGTTGGTTGGGCAGACGTCCACAATCTCGTGGTTCCGTAATGAACCCTAACGATCACCCACACGGTGGTGGTGAAGGCAAGGCTCCAGTTGGTCGTCCTCAACCGATGACTCCATGGGGCAAGAAGGCTCGTGGTGTTAAGACAAGAAACAAGAAGAGAGCCAGCGAACGCTTGATTATTCGTCACCGTAAGGGTAGCAATTAGTAGAAGGAGGGTTAATTAATGAGCCGTAGTATTAAAAAAGGGCCTTTTGCAGATGCATCATTATTAAAGAAAGTTGATGCACAGGCAAACTCAGATAAAAAACAGGTTATTAAGACTTGGTCACGTCGTTCAACTATTTTCCCTTCCTTCGTTGGATTGACTATAGCTGTTTACGATGGTAGAAAACATGTTCCAGTATATGTTACTGAAGACATGGTTGGCCACAAGCTAGGTGAATTTGTTCCAACGAGAACTTTCCGTGGACATAAGACATCTAGTGACAAGGCTACTGCAAAATAGAGGAAGGAGAAACACTTAAATGGCAGAACAAATAAGTTCAGCTAGGGCTGAAGCAAGAACTGTTCGAATTGCTGCAAGAAAAGCACGTTTAGTCGTTGACTTGATTCGCGGCAAGGACGTTGCTGAAGCATTGGCAATCTTGCAATTTACGCCTAGAGCTGCTTCCCCAATCGTTGAAAAGGTTTTGCGCTCAGCAATTGCTAACGCAGAACACAACTACGATCTTGAAAGTGCAAACCTTTACGTATCAGAAGCATACGTAAATGAAGGTGCAACATTGAAGAGATTTAGACCCCGTGCCAAAGGTATGGCTTCTCCGATTAACAAGAGAACTAGTCATGTAGTTGTAGTAGTTTCTGAAAAGAACGATTAAGGGAGGTATATTAATGGGTCAGAAGATTAACCCAAATGGTTTTCGTCTCGGCGTAATTCGTGACTGGGAATCTAAATGGTATGCTGACAGGGGATACAAAGAAACCTTAACTGAAGACCTGAAAATTAGAAAATTCATCTCTAAGAAATTAAAGGATGCCTCTGTTTCTATTGTTGAAATTGAACGTGCAGCTAACAGAATCAATGTATCAATCAATACCTCTAAACCAGGTATGGTAATTGGTAAAGGTGGTTCTGAAGTTGAAACTTTAAGAAAAGAACTAAATGCTTTGACTAACAAGCAAGTTCACGTTAATATTGTTGAAATTAAGAAGCCGGACCTTGATGCCAAGCTTGTAGCAGACAGCATTGCAAGTCAATTAGAGGCTCGTATTGCCTTTAGACGTGCAATCCGTCAAGCTACGCAAAGAACTATGCGTGCAGGTGCCAAAGGAATCAGAGTTCAAACATCTGGTCGTCTAAATGGTGCTGACATGGCAAGAAGAGAATGGCATACAGAAGGCCGTGTTCCGTTGCAAACATTAAGAGCGGATATTGACTATGCTTGGGTAAATGCCTACACCACTTACGGTGAAATTGGTGTTCAAGTATGGATCAACCGGGGTGAAATCTTACCTTCTAAGAGTAAGAAGCCCGAAAATGTGAAGGGAGGAAACAAATAATGCCTCTAGTACCAAAGCGAGTAAAACACCGTCGTGAATTCCGTGGAAAGATGCGTGGTGCTGCTAAAGGCGGTAAGACCATTGCCTTTGGTGAATTTGGACTGCAAGCCCTTGAATCACACTGGATTACCTCTCAACAAATTGAAGCTGCCCGTGTTGCGATGACTCGTTACATGAAGCGTGGTGGTAAAGTTTGGATTAGAATTTTCCCGCAGAAATCATACACTGCTAAAGGTGTTGGTGTCCGGATGGGTTCTGGTAAAGGTGCACCAGCCGGATGGGTTGCTGTAGTCAAGAGAGAAAAGATCATGTTTGAAATTGGTGGCGTGAGCGAAGAAGTTGCGCGTGAAGCACTCCGTCTTGCCTCAACCAAACTGCCAATTAAATGTAAGTTTGTGATGAAAAGTTCGGAAGTAGGTGGCAATTCTAATGAAGGCTAAGGAAATCAGAGCATTAACCACTGATCAAATGTTAGACAAGGAAAAGCAATATAAAGAAGAACTCTTTAACTTACGTTTCCAACAAGCAACGGGTCAATTAGAAAACACCGCTCGCCTGAGTAAAGTCCGCAAAAACATCGCTAGAATTAAAACAATTCTTAGTGAAAAAGCATTGAAGAACGATTAGTGGAAGGGAGTTATTAACTTGAGCGAATCAATCGAAAGAAATCATCGTCACGTATATCAAGGTCGCGTAGTTTCTGATAAGAACGACAAGACAATTACTGTTGTTGTTGATACTTACAAGAACCACCCTGTATACAAGAAGCGTATCAAATATTCCAAGAAATACTACGCACAAGACGAAAATAATGAAGCTAAAGTTGGCGATACTGTTCGTATCATGGAAACTCGTCCATTATCTCGTACAAAACGCTTTCGTTTAGTAGAAATTGTTAAGAAATCTGTTTAACTTGCGGATTTAGTGAGGGGAGGATTATATCGTGATTCAAAATGAATCCCGTTTGAAGGTTGCTGATAACTCAGGTGCCAGAGAACTTTTGGTTATTAGAGTCTTAGGTGGATCAAAGCGTAAGGCCGGTAACATTGGCGACATCGTGGTAGCAACTGTTAAACAAGCAACACCAGGTGGCGTTGTCAAAAAGGGTGACGTTGTTAAAGCGGTCATTGTTAGGACAAAATCAGGCGCACGCCGTGAAGATGGCTCATACATTAAATTTGATGAGAATGCTGGCGTAGTTATTAATGCAGACAAGAGTCCACGTGGTACTCGTATCTTCGGGCCTGTTGCACGTGAGTTGCGTGAGCACGACTTTATGAAGATCGTCTCTCTTGCTCCTGAAGTCTTATAATAAGTGAGGTGCACTGATGTTTGTTAAAACTGGTGACAAAGTAAAAGTTATTGCCGGAAAAGACAAGGGCAAAGAAGGAATCGTTCTTTCTGTTAACACTAAGAAAAACCGTGTGGTTGTCAAGGGCGTTAATACGATTAAGAAACACCAAAAGCCTTCGCAAAACAATGCAAATGGTGGTGTAGTTGAATCTGAAGGTTCAATTCACGCATCAAATGTCAAGGTTATTGCCAAGTCTGAAAGCAAAAAAGAAGAAACTAAGAAATAGAAGGGAGGATACAAATGACAAATCAATTAGCTCAAGAATATAAAGAAAAAATTATTCCTGCACTACAAGAAAAGTTTGAATACAAGTCTGTAATGCAAGTTCCTAAAATCGATAAGATTGTTCTGAACATGGGTGTTGGTGATGCTGTTTCAAATGCCAAGAATTTGGATGAAGCAGTTGAAGAATTGACTTTAATTTCTGGTCAAAAGCCATTAGTCACTAAGGCTAAAAAGTCAATCGCTAACTTCCGCTTGCGTGAAGGTATGTCGATTGGTGCTAAGGTAACACTTAGAGGAGATCGGATGTACGATTTCTTGTACAAGTTAGTCAATGTTTCACTTCCTCGTGTTCGTGACTTCCGCGGCGTTTCAAGTCGTTCATTCGATGGCCGTGGCAACTACACATTAGGTATTAAGGAACAACTTATCTTCCCCGAAATTGACTTTGATAAGGTTAATCGGACTAGAGGGTTAGATGTTGTTATCGTTACTACTGCCAACACTGACGAGGAAGCCCAAGCGCTACTCAGTCAATTTGGTATGCCGTTTGCAAAATAGCAAGATAATGGAGGACATTAATGGCTAAAACATCACAAAAAATTAGAAATCATCGTCCTGCTAAATTTTCTTCACGTGAATATACTCGTTGCGAGAGATGTGGTCGTCCACACTCCGTTTACCGTAAATTTGGCTTATGCCGTATTTGTCTGAAGGATTTAGCTCACAAGGGTCAAATCCCAGGTCTTAAAAAGGCCAGTTGGTAATACGGTTAGGAGGATAGCATAATGGTCATGACAGATCCGATCGCAGATTACTTGACTAGAATTAGAAATGCCAACATGGCAAAGCATAGTTCAGTTGAAATTCCTGCATCAAATATTAAAAAATCTATTTCAGAAATTTTGAAACGCGAAGGCTTCATCCGTGATTACGAAGTAACTGATGACAATAAGCAAGGCGTTATCAAGATTTTCTTGAAGTATGGTCCAGACGGAGAACGGGTTATTTCAGGTTTAAAGCGTATTTCTAAGCCAGGCTTAAGAAATTACGTTGGCGCTGAGAACTTGCCTAAAGTTCTTAACGGCTTAGGCATTGCCATCGTTTCTACTTCTGCTGGTGTAATTACCGACAAGGAAGCTAGACAAAAAGACGTTGGCGGCGAAGTTGTTGCTTACGTTTGGTAATTCTGACAGAAAGGAGCATAATCAATGAGCCGTATAGGTTTAAAAACAATTGAAGTCCCGGACAATGTCACAGTTACCAAAAAGGGTAACGACATTACGGTTAAGGGACCAAAGGGTGAATTAACTAGATACTTCGATCCGAAAATTACCTTTAAGCAAGAAGATGGCAAGATTAATTTTTCTCGTTCTAGTGAAAGTGACAAAGCACTTCACGGAACTGAAAGAGCTAACTTGGCATCAATGATTGAAGGCGTAGTTAACGGCTACAAGAAGACATTGAAGTTAATTGGTGTTGGTTACCGTGCTACTACACAGGGTAACAAGTTAACGCTAAACGTTGGCTTTTCGCACCAAGTCGTAATGACTGCACCAGAAGGTGTTTCTGTAAATGCCACTTCAAACACAGATATTGAAGTAGAAGGAATTTCGAAGCAAAATGTTGGACAGTTTGCTGCTGAAATTCGTGCTGTACGTCCACCAGAACCTTACAAGGGCAAAGGTATTCGTTATGTTGATGAATACGTACGTCGTAAGGAAGGTAAGACAGGTAAGTAATAAATAAATTTTGAGGTGAAATTGTGATTTCAAAACCAGATAAGAATAAATTGCGCTTAAAGCGTCATAAACGTATTCGTAGCAAGATTTCTGGTACTGCTGAGCGCCCACGCTTAAGTGTTTTCCGTTCAAATAAAAACATCTACGCTCAATTAATTGATGACGTAGCGGGTGTAACGCTAGCAAGTGCCTCAACTTTAGATGAATCTGTTAAGGGTTCGACTAAGGTAGAACAAGCCCAAGCTGTTGGCAAGGCTATTGCCGAAGCAGCTAAAGCAAAAAACATTTCAAGCATTGTGTTTGATCGAAGTGGTTACTTATACCACGGCCGTATTTCAGCTTTGGCAGATGCCGCTCGTGAAAACGGATTAGATTTCTAGGGAAGGAGAATAATACATGGCAAACCGCAACGATTCTCATAATAATCGCAGAAATAAAGACGACATCGAAGATCAGTTAGTAGCTATCAATCGTGTCACCAAGGTTGTCAAGGGTGGTCAAAGAATGAGATTTGCTGCCCTGGTAATCGTTGGCGACAAAAAAGGTCGCGTCGGCTTTGGTACTGGTAAAGCTCAAGAAGTTCCAGAAGCAATCCGTAAGGCAGTTGAAGCTGGTAAGAAGAATATGATTACCGTTCCAACAGTTGGATCAACCATTCCGCATGAAGTAATTGGTCACTATGGCTCAGGCAGCATTTTATTCAAGCCTGCTCCTGCCGGTTCTGGTGTTGCAGCTGGTGGTGCCGTTCGTATCGTCATGGATATGGCTGGTATTGCAGACGTTACTTCTAAGTCACTGGGCTCAAACACGCCAATCAATGTCGTTCGCGCAGCGATGGATGGCTTGAAGAAGCTAAGAACGAGTGAAGATATTGAAAAACTTCGCCACGCAAATTTAGATTAGGGAGACTAGATAAATGACTGAATTAAAAGTTACTTTAATTAGAAGTGCTGCGCACCGTCTACCTAACCAAAAGAAAATTGTTAAGGCTCTTGGCTTGGGTAGAATCAACAGTTCAGCTACTCTACCAGACAATGCTGCCACTCGTGGCGCATTGTTGAAAATTGCCCACTTGATCTCTGTTGAAGAGATTAAAAATTAATCGAGGAGGTGCTCAAATTAATGAAGCTTCATGAATTACATGCCGCTGAAGGCTCACGCGACACAAGAAAACGTGTTGGTCGTGGTACTTCAAGTGGTCACGGAAAGACTTCTGGTCGTGGACAAAAGGGACAATTGTCTCGTCAAGGCGGCCATACTCGTTTAGGTTTTGAAGGTGGTCAAATGCCATTATTCAGAACTATGCCTAAGCGTGGTTTTAAGAATGTTAACCGTAAGGATTACGTAATTGTTAATTTGGAAGACTTAAACAAGTTTGCAGACGGCAGCGAAGTAACTGTTGCTAGTCTTAAAGAAAAAGGCTTGGTTAAGAAAGAATTATCAGGTGTTAAAGTACTTGCCAAAGGTGAGTTAAAAGTTAAGTTAAACGTAAAGGTTAACAAAGTTTCTGCCGCTGCTCAAAAAGCAATTGAAGCAGCTGGCGGATCTGTTGAGGTGATCTAATGTTTTCGACCTTGAAGAACGCCTTTAAGGATAAAGAAATAAGAAATAAGATTTATTTCACGCTCTTTATTCTTTTGCTATACCGTATTGGGGCTAATATTGCGGTTCCAGGTGTTAATGCAAAAGCGATTACTCAAGTCGCACAGACTGGCTTAGTCCCAATGCTGGATACTGTTTCCGGTGGTGGGCTAGATAATTATTCAATCTTTTCACTGGGTGTGTCCCCCTATATTACTGCCCAAATTGTTATTCAATTGTTGCAGATGGACATTGTTCCAACATTAGTAGAGTGGGGCAAGCAAGGTGAAGTTGGTCGGCGCAAGACTAACCAAGTCACTAGGTGGCTCTCATTGGGAGTTGCATTTGTACAAAGCATAGGCATTACGCTTGGCTTTAATGCATTAACCCAAATGGGTTTGGTTAAGACGCAAACACCACAGACCTATATTGAAATTGCCATCGTAATGACGGCAGGAACAATGCTTTTGACCTGGCTTGGTGATGAAATCACTGACAAGGGTCTCGGCAATGGTGTTTCAGTGATTATCTTTGCCGGTATTATTGCACGACTCCCACGCGGCCTCTGGCAGCTTTATAAAGAGGGAGTTGTCAATACTAGTGCGGATAATCGTTGGCAAGGGATTTTGTTCTTCATCGCGATTATCATTGCAATCCTCATCGTAACGCAGATCGTTACGTGGGTTGAACAGGCAGATCGCCGGATTCCAATCCAATATACAAGACGAGCAACTATCAGTGGCTCTGAAAGTTTCCTACCATTAAAAGTTAACGTTTCAGGTGTTATTCCCGTAATTTTCGCTAGTTCGTTTATTATTACACCAGCAACAATTTTAATGGCCTTTCAAAGATCCCAAGGCGATCAGCAATGGTACAAAGTAATGACTGACATCTTTAGTATGCAGACAACGCCAGGGGTGATAATTTACACCATTTTGATTATTCTGTTTACCTTCTTCTATGCTTTTGTTCAGGTTAACCCTGAGAAGCTGGCAAAGAATCTGCAGAAGCAAGGTGCATATATCCCTAGCGTTTGGCCAGGTAAGGACACTCAAGATTACGTCTCCAAGTTGTTGATTAGACTATCAACAGTTGGATCTGTTTTCTTGGGACTAGTAGCCTTACTACCACAGCTTGCAACTAATCTTTGGAACTTACCTAGTTCTATTGGTCTAGGCGGAACAAGCCTTTTGATCGTTATCGGAGTTGTCTTAGAATTATCTCGTCAAGTTAACGGTTTGTTAATGAAGAGAGAATACATTGGATTCATCAGATAGGAATGGATAAATGATTAACTTATTTCTTTTAGGATTGCCGGGTGCAGGGAAAGGCACGGTATCAGAACAAATTGTCGATAAATATCATCTAACTCATATTTCAACTGGGGATATGTTTAGAGAAGCAATGGCTAACAAGACCAAAGTTGGTCTTGAAGCTAAAAGTTATATTGACAAGGGCAATCTGGTACCAGACGAAGTTACTGCTCGGCTGGTTGAAGAACGCTTAAGCCAACCGGATATCAAGCAAGGCTATATATTAGATGGCTTTCCCCGGACAATTGTTCAAGCAGAACTTTTGGAAGGGATCACTAAACGGTTGAATAAGCCTCTGACCAGTGTGATTTCACTAGAAGTCAATGAGAAAACTTTGGTTAAACGCTTATCGGCACGCTTCATGTGTAAAAGTTGCGGCGCCACTTATAACAAGATTACAAAGATGCCTAAAGTTGAAGGCACTTGTGATCGTTGCGGCAGCCATGAATTTTACCAACGTCCAGATGACAAGCCTGAAGTAGTTAAGAATCGTTTGGAAGTTAACGAAAAGATGAATACTCCTTTGAAGGACTATTACCAAAAGAATGGGTTGTTGACTGTTGTTGACGGTGAACAATCTACAGAAAAAGTATTTGAAAAAGTCGATGCGGTTTTAAGTAAAAACTAATAATTGGTATCTTTACTTTTCCGTGTTATAATTTCAAAGTATGACTGTTTAAATGCGGAGGAACAGCTTTGCCAAAAGATGATGTCATTGAAGTAAAGGGTAAAGTAGTTGATACTTTGCCCAATGCTATGTTTAAAGTTGAATTGGAAAATGGAGCTACGATTTTAGCACATGTTTCCGGCAAAATAAGAATGCACTACATTCGAATTTTGCCTGGAGACCGTGTTACTGTAGAACTTTCTCCTTATGATTTGACAAAAGGTAGAATTACTTATCGGTTTATAAAGTAATAACGGAGGGAAACATGAAGGTTAGACCATCTGTTAAACCAATGTGTGAACATTGTAAGATTATTAAAAGACATGGTCGTGTGATGGTTATTTGTTCTGCAAATCCAAAACACAAGCAGCGTCAAGGTTAAAAATAAATAGGAGGTGCAATTTATGGCACGTATTGCTGGTGTTGACTTGCCAAGAGATAAAAGAATAGTTGTTGCATTAACATATATTTATGGTATTGGTGAACCAACAGCTCAGAAAATTTGTGCGGAAGCTGGTGTTTCTGAAGACATACGGTCAAAAGATTTGACTCCAGACGATCAGGAAAAGCTGCGCGCAGAAGTTGATAAATACCGCGTTGAAGGTGACTTGCGTAGAGAAATCAGCATGAATATCAAGCGGTTGATTGACATTGGTTCTTACCGTGGTATTCGTCACCGCCGTGGACTTCCAGTTCGTGGTCAAAATACCAAGAATAACGCCCGCACTCGTAAGGGTAGTAAGAAGAATAAATAAAATTTATAAGGAGGTTTATTGATGCCTAAAACAGCACGTAAGCGTCGTGTGAAGAAGCACGTTGAAAAAGGCGTTGCGCATATTCATTCTACGTTTAATAATACTTTAGTCATGATTACTGACGTTCAAGGCAATGCAATTGCTTGGTCCTCAGCTGGTGCATTAGGCTTTAAGGGTAGCCGTAAGTCTACTCCATTTGCAGCCCAGATGGCAGCCGAAGCGGCAGCTAAGAGCGCCATGGATCAAGGCATGAAGCATGTAGAAGTTTCAGTTAAAGGTCCCGGTTCAGGTCGTGAATCTGCAATTAGGTCTTTACAAGCTACAGGTCTTGAGATCACTGCAATTCGTGATGTCACTCCAGTTCCCCACAATGGTTCTAGGCCACCAAAACGTCGTCGTGTTTAATTTTGTTCTTAATGAAGGACGTTGCGTTTTGAAAGGGGCCTAGTAATGATTGAATTTGAAAAACCAAATATTACCGTTGTGGACCAAGAAAAGTCTTATGGTAAATTTGTTATTGAACCACTTGAACGAGGCTTTGGTACTACTTTAGGTAATTCATTACGTAGAGTTTTACTGACATCTATCCCAGGTACAGGACTTGTTTATGTTCAAATTGATGATGTCTTGCACGAATTTTCAACCATTCCTGGCGTGAAAGAAGACGTTGCAAAGATTATCTTGAACCTGAAGAAACTTGAATTGAAGTCTTTTTCTGACGAACAAAAAATTATTGAATTGGACGTTGAAGGGCCAGCTACAGTCACTGCTGATGACCTTAAAGTTGATGCAGATATTCAGATTCTGAATCCGGACCAGTACATTTGTACCATTGCTGATGGTGGTCACCTGCACATGCAAATTGCGGTCAAGACTGGTCGTGGCTACGTTGCTGCAAGTGACAACAAGAGTGAAGATATGCCAATTGGTGTTATTCCGGTTGATTCCCTTTTTTCACCAATCGAAAAAGTCAATTACCAAGTTGAATCGACTCGTGTTGGAAAAAGAGACGATTTTGACAAGCTCACTTTAGAGATTTGGACTGATGGTTCAATCAAGCCTAATGATGCCCTTAGTTTTGCTGCCAAGATTTTGGTAGAACACTTTAAAGTGTTTGAAACTGCTGATGCAAATACTAAATTTAATGATGTAATGGTTGAAAAAGAAGACGATACGGCCGAGAAGAAGCTTGAAATGACGATTGAAGAGCTCGACTTGTCTGTTCGTTCATACAACTGCCTTAAGCGCGCTGGCATCAACACTCTGCAAGAGTTGACTGATAAGACTGAAGCAGATATGATGCGGGTTCGTAACTTGGGTCGAAAATCATTAGAAGAAGTTAAAAACAAATTAGCTGACTTAGGTCTTTCACTTCGTCAAGAAGATTAATTGAAAAATAAAAGGAGGTAAACTGATGGCATACCGTAAATTAGGGGTCGATAGTGCACATAGAAAAGCAATGCTGAGAGAAATGACCACACAATTGATCATAAAGGAACGCATTGTTACTACTGAAACGCGCGCTAAAGAAGTTCGCCGAACTGCCGAAAAGATGATTACATTAGGCAAGCGGGGAGATTTAGCGGCAAGAAGAAAGGCTGCTACTTTTGTACGTGACGAAGTTGCAGATATTAAAGAAGAAAAAGATGCAGTGGTAGTTAAGTCTGCTTTGCAAAAACTCTTCAGTGATATTGCACCACGTTACAAAGACCGCAATGGTGGTTACACCAGAATTATGAAGCTGGCAAATGCCCGTAAAGGTGATGCAGCTCCAATGGTTATTCTTGAATTAGTTTAATTTAAAAATAACCCAACTTAATAGCTATTAAGAATTATCCATGAAAGTGAGAATAAGCGCTAAGATGATGACGAAAGTTTAGTCTAGCTTAGATAATTACTCATTATCCCTCTTCATGGGTGATTTTTTTTGCTTTTTTTTGGTACAATTGGGTAAGACTTTTAGGAGGGGTGACTTATGGCAACAGATAATATTATAAAGGTGCGCAATGTCAGTTTTACCTACCCTGAAGCAGATACTCCAGCAATTGACAATATTAGTTTTGACATTGAACGTGGTTCTTGGACGTCAATCATTGGCCACAACGGTAGTGGCAAGTCTACAATTATCAGGCTGATCAACGGTTTGTTGGTACCAGATGAAACGGGGGAGCCGGTGATTGAGGTTGACGGCACAGTGCTCAATGATCAGACTGTCTGGGATATTCGTGACAAAGTGGGGGTAGTCTTTCAAAACCCAGATAACCAATTCGTTGGCGCTACAGTTACAGATGATGTTGCCTTTGGCTTGGAAAATAGGGGAGTACCACGCGCCCAAATGCTTAAAATCGTTCCTGACGCAGTTGCGGCTGTAGGCATGTCTGACTATGCTAGATCAGAGCCAGCAAGCTTATCAGGTGGTCAAAAGCAGCGTGTGGCGATTGCTGGTATTTTGGCCATTCGACCTCAGATAATTGTTTTAGATGAAGCAACCTCAATGCTTGACCCCGAGGGTCGAGACAATATTCTGCAAATTGTTAGGCAAATGAAAAAAGAGTATGACTTGACGGTTATTTCTATTACCCATGATATTGATGAGGCCAGCCTGGCTGATCGAGTTCTGGTGATGAATGATGGCAAAATCATTACACAAGGACCTACGTCCCATGTGTTCAAGCAAGTCAAGTTGCTTAAAGATTTGGGGCTTGACGTCCCCTTCTTTGCCCAAGTTAAAGAAGCACTTGCAAGCAAGTCTATCGCGAATATGCAAGACATTGATTCAGAAAAAGAGTTGATCAATTACTTATGTCAATTAAATTCGAAAAAGTAAGCTACTTATACGCACCAGGTTCCCCACTTGAAAAAAAGGGTCTGGATAATGTTAGCTTTGAGTTGCAAGAAGGTTCTTTTACAGCAATCATTGGCCATACAGGTAGTGGGAAGTCGACTCTGATGCAGCACTTCAACGCTCTGTTAAAGCCTACTAGTGGTCGCATTGAAATAGCTCATACTACAATCACTCCTGAAACCAGCAACAAGCACCTCAAGGAATTGCGTCACCATGTCAGCCTTGTTTTTCAATTTCCCGAAAGCCAGCTATTTGAAAATACGGTTCTAGATGACATTGCCTTTGGGCCTAAAAATTTTGGCTATAGCAATGAGCAAGCAAAAGAAAGTGCCAAGATGTGGTTAGAAAAGGTTGGCTTGTCTAAAGAAATAGGCACGAGGTCACCTTTTGAGCTATCTGGAGGACAAATGCGGCGGGT
This sequence comes from Lactobacillus sp. XV31L, assembly GCF_059900865.1. Lineage (NCBI taxonomy): Bacteria > Bacillati > Bacillota > Bacilli > Lactobacillales > Lactobacillaceae > Lactobacillus > Lactobacillus sp. XV31L. Next base: position 119,322 of record NZ_JBWXGC010000006.1, read on the forward strand.
GGCAATAGCGGGAGTACTGGCATATGAACCTGACATTCTTTGCTTAGACGAACCAGCAGCCGGATTGGATCCGCAGGCACGTGATCAAATGATGAATCTTTTTGCTGAATACCAAAGGGCAGGGCACACAGTAATTCTAGTCACACACAATATGGATGATGTGGCTAATTACGCTGATGATGTCTTGGTAATGGAACGTGGACAGTTGATTAAGCATGCAAGGCCCTCAGAAGTATTTGAAGACCATAATTGGCTTACAGCACACCATTTAGAAGAACCCAAGGCTTCATTATTTGCATCGCAGCTAACTAATTACAGGTTTACTAGGCCACCGTTAACTGCAGAGGAATTAGTTCAAGGAATTATTAATAATTTGAAGGGGTGAAAATTTGTGAGCAAAATTTTAATAGGTCGCTACGTTGCCGGTGATTCATTAGTGTATAAGATGGATCCTCGGGGTAAGTTGCTTGCAACCATCCTTTTTATCCTGTTTATTTTTCTAGCTAATAATGCGGTCACTTATGCCATTATTGTGGCATTTAGCCTGATTGCAGTTGCAGCGACAGGATTAAAGCCGAAAGTTTTCTGGGATGGAGTTAGACCAATGATTTGGCTGATACTCTTTACATCCTTTTTGCAGCTATTCTTCACGGTAGGGGGAAAAGTATACTGGCAGTGGACGATTTTTGCCATTACCAGTTATGGGATAACCAATGCAATCTTTATTTTCATTCGCTTTACCGTTATTATTTTGATCTCAACGGTGATGACAGTGACAACCATGCCACTTGAGATTGCTGACGCAATCGAATGGCTGCTGATGCCGCTTAAACTAGTTAGAGTTCCGGTTGACAAAATAGCATTGGTGATGTCGATTGCACTGCGTTTTGTTCCCACGCTCTTTGACCAGACTTTTAAAATTATGAATGCCCAGCGTTCGCGTGGTGCTGACTTTAATAATGGTGGTCTGGTCACACGTGCCAAGGCCATCACGCCCCTGCTAGTTCCACTGTTCATCAATTCCCTTGAAACAGCAGTGGATCTTGCTACTGCCATGGAATCGCGTGGCTACAAGGGCGATCAAGGCCGAACCAAGTTTCGCATCTTGCGCTGGTCGACGGCAGACCTATATAATTTAGGCTACTTTGTAGCTTTAATTGTCCTTTTGTTAGTCTTTAGGGAGCACTAATGTCTACGAGATATAAAATGACGCTGGCATATGACGGCCACTTGTTCCATGGCTTCCAGTCGCAGCCGCACCAGCGCACGATTCAGGGAACAATTGAAGAGGCTCTATGTAAGATGACTAAGGGCCAAACTGTTCCTGTTGAAGGCTCAGGAAGAACCGATGCGGGTGTGCACGCCCTGGGTCAAGTAGTTCACTTTGACTATCCGGGCAAGCCCATTGAACAGCAAAGCATGATTTGTGCCCTTAATTCGATAATGCCGCTAGATATTGTCTTTAAGAAGTGCGCAATAGTGGATGAAAAATTCCACGTTCGCTATAGCGCCAAGGGCAAGTGGTATCGCTATCGGGTAAGTCTCGACCGCTTTGTTGATCCTTTTAAACGTTTTTATACGGGGCACTATCATTATCCAGTCGACATTCCCAAAATGCAAAAAGCTGCTCTTGACTTGCTCGGAAGGCACGATTTTACCAGTTTTGCTGCAAGCGGTGGGCAAATCAAAAACAAGGTGCGAACAATGTATTACGTTAATATCCAGAAGGATGAAAGCAGCAACGAAGTCATCTTTGATTTCATTTGCTCTGGCTTTCTATATAATATGGTGCGCATATTGGTTGCCATGCTGCTGGAAATTGGCAATGGCAAGCGGCCGGCTGACGATATTCCCCGGGTAATAATGGCTAGAGACCGTGAGCAAGTCAGAGAAACAGCCCAGGCAAGCGGCCTGTACCTCTATCATGTTTTTTATCATGATATTCCGGAAAAATACCGGCAAGATGCTGAATAATATTGACAAGTAGGCTAAGTGGTCGTATCATAGTATAGTATGTTTGTCCACGATAGGCCCCGGAATCTTATTGTTACAAGCAACGTATAAACGGAGGAAATTAAATTGCGTACTACACAATTAGCAAAACCTAATGAAATTGAACGTAAGTGGTATGTTATTGATGCAACTGATGTGCCTTTAGGCCGTCTGTCAACAGCAGTAGCGACTATCTTGAGAGGCAAGAATAAGCCTCAATACACACCAAATGTTGATACAGGTGACAACGTTATTATCATTAACGCTGCTAAGCTTAAGTTAACTGGTAAAAAAGCAACCGACAAGATTTACTACCACCACTCTGGTACGCTTGGCGGCATCAAGGCTACTCCAGCAGGCAAATTACTTGCCAACAACCCAGTTAGATTAGTTGAATTGTCAGTTAAGGGAATGTTGCCAAAGAACACACTTGGTCACCAAGAGTTCTTAAAGATGCATGTTTATGCTGATGCAAATCATAAGCATGAAGCACAAAAACCTGAAAATTTAGACATTAGCAAATTAATCTAGGAGGTTAAACAATGGCACAACAAGTTGCATATGCAGGTACTGGCCGGCGCAAGAATTCAGTTGCGCGCGTACGTTTGGTACCAGGCAGTGGAAAAATCACAGTTAATAATAAAGATGTAGATCAATACATCCCATTTCCTAACTTAGTTAAGGACTTGAAGCAACCGCTAACTTTGACTGAAACCGAAAGCCAATATGATGTTAAAGTTAACGTTAATGGTGGTGGCTTTTCAGGACAAGCCGGTGCAATCCGTTTAGGTGTTGCACGTGCTCTTCTAGAAGTAGATCCTGATTTCCGTGGACCATTAAAGAAGGCTGGTTTCTTAACCCGTGACCCTAGAATGGTTGAACGTAAGAAGCCAGGTTTGAAGAAGGCTCGTAAAGCTTCACAATTTAGTAAGCGTTAATTTATTTTCGCTATTAGAGCGGATCTTCACGTTTAGAATAACTTTAAAGTAGTAACAGTAGTTACTGCTTTTTTGTTTTATTATATAATAATGAATATTAGACATGAAAGTGAGAAAGAATAATGGCTCAAGTGGAATTGACTCGATTTAGAATTAGGAAAGGCAAAGAAGCTAAAGCTCAGGAGTGGATGGATTTTCTCAACAATCACCATGCCGATACTGTTGCCACGATGGAAGGTGAACGCATGTATGTTGAGACGGTCTTTAAAGAGGAAAATGCAGATGGCCACACCTATTTCTATTGGTACTCAGTACAAGGCGAGGGTGGAAGTACTGTTGAGGAAACAAGCAGCTACATTGACCAGAAGCACTTAGAATATTGGAATGACTGCATTGACCCTAACTACCGGCCAGTTGATATGGCGCTTGAACAACACTTGTTAGCGCCAGCAATAACTAAGATTATTGCTGACAGCAAATAATTTTGAGCATAGAAATAAAAGCTTGCTTGCTAAAAAACTTTTTCTTACGAACTAATTTCAAAAAAACTTTTTGAAGTTAGTTTTTTTGTACAAATTTTTCTTTTTTGGCTTTTACAAATTTTTACAGAAAAAAGTGCGATTCTATTACGTTACTGTTATTAATAATATTTTGCTGCACTTTGTGAAAAATATATTTTAATTATTTTAATTTCCTTACTGGAATTTTTTGATTATTCTTGGGGTGCTGAATTTTCTTATATATGTCTTTACTATTTTTGCTCATTATCAAACTTGTTAAATATGACCATATTCCTATACTTGAATATTAAAAAACACAAATTATTTACATCACATTTTCTTTAGTGTAATTAATTGCTTGCTATAAGCTATTTATATGAGAACCATAAGAAATAAAAAACAACGTTATTAAATAAGCTATAAAGTTTGATATATCAAGCTTTATGCCAAAAATACTGATATAATGCAGAACAAAACTGACAATAATTAAAAATGTAGAAAAATGTTTATTTTTATGATATGCTTTGTGGGATGATAATATATTATATTATTAATTGTGTGGAGGATGATAAGTTTTGAATAGATTCAAAATGATTGAAGAAATCAAAAATACCAATTACAAGATGCATAAAAGCAAAAAGGGTTGGCTTGTTAGC